>JANQEZ010000215.1 GCA_028278115.1 Clostridia bacterium | reverse complement strand
GACTTTATTTCTTTATACGCTGCGACCTCTCACTTTCAGCACGCCTCGAACTTCAGCTTTCTGAGCAGCCTGTCATCTTGTTGACTTTGTCAACAATCTGAGAGATTTAATATAGCTCACCTATATTAAATCTCTCAGTTATATTAAATCTCTTTGCTGCTTGCTCCAAAAAGTTTTTTAAAAATAGAGCCCTTGCTTTCATATCTCTTCAATTTATCCCTTAAAGTTGCTGTTTCATAGGCTCTTTCTTTTAACTTCATCCTCAGTCTTGCATTCTCTGAAATCAAAGTATCCTTATCTTGATTTGTATATTCCTGCTTAAGCTCATTAATTGTTCCTCGCATTTCCCCAATCAGAGACTTGCTTAAACAATCAAAATTATCATCTAATTTTTCTTGAATCATCTTCCCTATTTCCACAATGCCATTAGAGATTTCCAGTTCGGAATTATTTACAGGAATAACATTATTCCCTATATCTGTATTAAAGGCATAACTTGCTGCAGCAACTTCATCAAAGTTCATAATCTCTTCAGGAGAGCTTAAGATTGTCTTGATTTGCTTGTTTGATAATCCTCTTTCCTTTAAAGTTTTAATATATGTAAATTTTTCAATTTCCATGTAGGTATAGTATCTATGGCCAGATTTATTTCGAGGAATCTCAAGCTCAAACTCCTTTTCATAAAATCTTAGAACGTGGTTTGGATAACCAATCATCTCACTTGCTTCTGAAATCGTAAAACTTCTATCTATATCAGACATTTTCCCACCCCTAAATACATCTTTTTCTTTTATTACTTATTCTTTTAAAATCCTTGAAATCCTTTTAAAAAACTCAGTTTTTTAGAAGCAATTTCCTTCATTTTACGGGGTTTTCTAGCAGTATTTTATTAGCATTATCATCTATCGACAGCATTCTCTATATTTTTACTCAAAATGTGATTTAAACTATTTCTTTTCTAATGGAAATTCTTTCAGAAAAAATGTAAAAATAAAAAACTATTGGCTTAAAATATATAATAGGTATTTTAGGTAAAACCACAATTTATACACACCCCAAAAGGCACAGAATCATCACATATTTGGGTCATGTATAAGTTAAATTTTACTCTAAAAACCCTAAAATAGCTTTTGACATTCTTTACATTTTTTTATAAAAAAATGTTTTAATAGCTTTAAAATTATACCTATGGGGCAGTATTATCTGTTCAGTACTTCCCACGAAAAGCACTCCTTGATCCTTTAAACTATTGTTGAAATTTCTATATATTTTTTCCTTTGCCTCCTCAGTAAAATATATTAGTACGTTTCTACAAATTATTAAATCGCAGCCACTAGGGTAGGAATCCTTTAATAAATCATGCTGTTTAAACTTAACACATCTTTTTACTTCATCATTGATCCTATATGCACTACCAGTCTTTGTAAAGTATTTAGACTTAAAGCTATCGGGTGTATTTTCTATACTTTTTGCCGAATATATGCCTATACTTGCTTTATTTAAAACTTCTTTATCAATGTCGGTAGCTATAATTTCTATATTTTTCAAACTAAAAAAACTACTAAGAGCCATTACTAGTGAATAGGGCTCTTCCCCGGTGGAACAAGCTGCACTCCATACCTTTAGCTTGCTATTATTACTTTTTTGAAGCAAATATGGAAAAATTTCATCATTTAGCACCTTCCATTGTGCAGGATTTCTATAAAACTCAGATACATTTATGGTCAAATAGTTTATGAACTCGTCATAAAGAGATTTATCTTTAATTATTGCATTAAAGTAATTATCAAAACTGCTGTGATTGTTCCTCTTAATTAAAGATTCTATACGTCTTTTCATCTGTCGTTCCTTATATGAAGATAAATCAATTCCCGTTTTCCTTAAAACTTGTTCTTTAAATTTTTCATACCCTGTCATGTTTTGACCCCACTTTTAGTTATATATTTTTTATTTAAAAAATAGATATAAATAATTTTAACATATTTATCTAATTCAGTAAATTAAGCAAATCAATTAAAACAGCTTCATTATGAATATGATTTAAATATCTAAAACCATGTCCCTTTTTATAGTAATTTTCTAGATTAGATAGCTTTCTTATATTTATCTACTAAAATATCGTTATAAAGATAAAAAAAATAACCGTGATAAACACGGCAAAAACGAAAAATATAAGGGGGTCTTCTTAATATTTTGTGAGGGTATTTATATTGTTTCCAAACCAGATAAAAATATTCTATTATTAGAAAAGATTATCGGCGAAATATTAAATCCTCAGGTTATAATGGTAATCACCATATATTTCCTGAGGAAATTGATTATTTTAATCTATGAATATAAATGATTTCATTTTTATAAATGGGACTACATAGAACCATAGTGAAGCTTAATTTATACATATCAACATACTCAATGCTTCTAGAGTTTTTGATGGGTATAAATTAAAGCCTCTACTTAAATTCCTATCTTAAATTAGTAAACAAATATATCCAAAGGGATAAAATGCATTTGCGTATCTAATAGATTACTCTTTAGACTTCAATACATCTCCAATAGTTGACTTTTCTTCTTCTTCATTTTCATAAACAAACTCTTCAGCATCTTCTGTTTCCTGAGCCTCTTTAATAGATAGGCTTATTCTCTTTTCTTCTTTCTTAACATCTAATATTTTAACAGATACTTCTTGCCCTACCTCAAGAACTTCTCCAGGAGTAGCTATTCTCTTATCTGCTATTTGCGATATATGAACTAGTCCTTCAACTCCAGGTTCAAGCTCTACAAAAGCTCCAAACCCAGCTAGCTTAACAACCTTTCCTTCTACTATATCTTCTACTACATACTTTTCAGTTACTTTTTCCCAAGGATTTTCCATAGCTTGCTTTAAGCTGAGTGATATCTTATTTTTCTCTTTATCTAAATCCTTAATATAAACCTCAACAATATCACCAACTTTTACTACTTCACTAGGGTGTTTTATTCTTCCCCAGGACATTTCTGATATATGGATAAGTCCATCGACACCACCAAGGTCAACAAAGGCCCCAAAGTCTGCTAATCTCTTTACTTCCCCCTTCATAACCATATCTTTTTCGATTTTTTCCCATAGCTTATTTTTCATTTCTTCTGCTCTTTCAGCAAGAATTTTTCTATGGGAAAATATAGCTTTATTCTTTTCTTTATTGACTTCTACTATTTTAACTTCAAGCTCTTTTCCACTGTATTCATCAATATTTTCAACGTATTGATTTGATATTTGAGAAGCAGGTATGAATCCACGTATTTCATTAAAATATGCTATTATCCCACCTTTAACAGCTTCTCCAGTTCTTACTGTAACGGTAGAACCCTCCTTAGCAATCTTTGCTATTACATCCCAATCCTTTATTGCATCAACTCTTTTTTTGGAAAGTACAACATTTCCCTCTCCATCATCGGACTTTAACACATAAACCTCAATTTCATCGCCTTCCTTTACCATATCCTTGGGATTGATATCTGAATTATTTGAGAACTCATTTAATGGAATTATTCCATCCGATTTATATCCTATATTCACTACAACTCCATCACTTTGCACTTGTACTACTTTGCCTTTTACGATATTACCACGTCTAGGAACTGTAAACAGCTTTTCCTCCTGCTCTAGTAATTCATTAAAAGTATTGTTGCTGTCCATAATTTAATCGCCACCTTTATTTTCAATTTTTTTTATAACATCATTTATAATCCAATCTGGTGTAGATGCACCAGCTGTTATACCAATATCATTGATACCTTCAAACATATCTAGCAGCAGTTCATCGGCGGTTTCAATATGAATTGAGTTATCACAATAGCTTTTGCAAATCTTATAAAGTTTTTGTGTATTGGAGCTATGGTAGCCTCCGATGACCACCATGGCTTCAACCTTTTTCGCTATCTCTGCCGATGCCTCTTGCCTTGATTTTGTAGCCACACATATGGTATTAAATTCTCTAATATCATCTGACTTATTGTTCAGTTCCTTTATTATATTATTCCATTTTTCAAAGGTAATAGTAGTCTGGGCTACTACACACATTTTATTTATAAATGGCATATCATTTACTTGATCAATATTTTCTACTATATATGCTTTATTATTACACCATCCATTAATTCCTATTACTTCAGGATGCTCAGGATTTCCTATAATAACTATTTGATAACCTTTATCATAATATTCCTTTGCAGTTTCTTGTACTCTCCTAACAAATGGACAGGTTGCATCTAATATTTCAATATTATTTTTATCAGCATCTTCATATATATTTAGTGGGATTCCATGGGATCTTATTATCAATGTAGAGCCTTTTGCCTCCTCTATGCTATCGACGGATATTACATCTAAATCCTCCAGCTTGCTTATAACCTGCTTATTATGTATTAGCGGACCATAGGTATATATTATATTTTTTTCTTGACCAGCAAGTTCATAGGCCTTTTTTAGAGCTCTTTTGACTCCAAAACAGAAACCAGAATTTTTAGCAACATAAATATTCAAATGTATTTCCCCCTATACTAATAAGGTTTAATCCTCTATATGTCCTATTATCATTTTAATAACTTCATCAATATTCTTTCCAGTGGTATCTACTAAAATTGCATCGTCAGCCATCTTTAGTGGGTCTAATTCCCTCTCGGTGTCCATTTTATCCCTTTTAACAATCTCAGAAACTACATCCTCATAGCTCTTGTCATAACCTTTTTCTCTTAGTTCTATGTACCTTCTCTTGGCCCTTTCTTCAATTGATGCCGTTAGGAAAAATTTAAACTTTGCATATGGTAAAACCCTGGTTCCAATATCTCTACCATCCATTATAACATCAGTGTTTTCAGCTATTTTCCTTTGAAGCTTTACCAGAGCATTTCTTACTGATGGTAACGCTGCAACCTTAGATACATTTTCATTTATTTTTGGACTTCTAATTTCTTCATTTACATTGACTTCGTCTAAATATATATTACCATTCAAAAACTGTATTTTAGTATCTTCTAAAACAAGCTCAACCTTTTCTTTATCATCTGGGTCTATTTTATTTTCTAATAACTTTAGAGTTATAGCCCTATACATTGCTCCAGTATCTATATATAGTATGTTCTTTACTTTGGCAATTCTTTTTGCTATGGTACTTTTCCCTGCACCGGCTGGCCCATCTATGGCAATACTTATAATATCCACTAATGCTCCTCCTTTTAATTTTTTAAAGCAATAGGAGCTGCTAAACTTGACCCCTAATCGTCAAAGTCCACAGTTTGAAACCACCAGACGTCTGGTGGCTACTTTTGAAATCCGGGTATTAAAATAGGTTGTCTCCCATATTTATATCAATATTGTGGTGTTTTAAACAAATATATCATGAAACTATGACATGGAGAAAAATACAAATGACTTCATAATTTTCTTTGAAAAATGTATTAGAGTTTAAAAGTGATTATTTACATATATGAAAATTATAACTTAATATATTAAGTATAACAAGTGTATATACAAGAATTTGAGTTATTAATTGAATTATTCTATATAGATTTCAAAGTGTTAGGAGTAAACTTTTTAGGCTGATCATTATGAAATCTCCTAAATTATCCCTTTAATCAGGAATTATATCAACTATTTCAACTCTTATGCCATCTTTATTATACATTTTATTTAAAAATGGTTCAATCCCATTATTCTCAAGTCTCAAGTACCACTGTGAAATTATAAGCATAATGAAAAAGCTTATAGTTATATTTATCAGGATTTTGTCAACTTTTTCATATTTATTTACAGCTTTCCTTTCCATATCTATCGCCTCCAATAGACCTAATAAATTATCTAAAATGTTTTTCCATAAATTTCATTAGGATAACAGGCTCCCTTACCTAAGAGTAATGTAAGTGACAGATGTCATTTACATTAGTTATAACAGGACCATAATCTCTAAATTCTATTTTACTCATGGATGCATTGCCTATTGAAAATTTATAAAAATGTTTTAAATCAAGTCCCATTAGACCTAGTATAATAGTTTTTATAGCTACACTATGGGATACTATTATAACAGCTCCTTCATGGTAGCTTTGAAAAATATTTTCTAAAGCATTTAAGCATCTATTTTGAACTTTTTGAAGTCCTTCTCCTCTAGGTATTGATGCAGCAAAGGGCTCATTTCTCCACTTTGTGTATTCATTAATATATGTTTTTTTTATTTCATCAATTGTAAGTCCTTCCCAATCACCAAAGGACATTTCTCTAAAGCTTTCATCTATTTCGATTCCCACTCCTAGAGCCTTATCAATGGACTTAGCTGTTGAGTAACATCTATCTAGATCACTAGAAAATATTTTTTTAAAATCCTCATTTGAGGTTTTAAATTTTTCAGCCAAAAGTCTTCCCTGTGAAATACCCCTATGGCTAAGCTGAATATTTTTACAGCCCTGTGTTTTAAATTCGCTATTCCATATAGTTTCTCCATGCCTTACTAAGTACAATTTCAACATATAGTTCTCCTATTTTAGAATATTATTATAGAGGATTATGTAATAAATGCTTCTATATTGTTTCATAAAATTTACTTTTTTCAAAGCCATAATACCGTATTTTACTATTATTCTCTCCATAATTTTCAAAATTTAAACAAAAATAAAAGCTAATACATTCAAGTGTATTAGCCTCATAATTTATTTATTTATATATATATCATATTTTTCCCAGGTACTCTCTAGCTCATTAAGTGTATGTGTTACTTTTTTCTTTTCTTTCATGCTTAATGCTACAATCAATGCATTTATCAGGCTCATAGGTGCTACTAGTGAATCTATAAATGAAGTCATATTACTTTTAGCCGTCAGAGTAATGTCACATATTTCCGATATAGGAGAAAAATAGCTATCTGAGATACCAACAATTGTAGCTCCCTTATTCTTAGCAAATTCCATTACCTCAACTGTTTTTTTAGAATACCTTGGAAATGTAATTCCTATTAAAACATCGTCTTCACTTATATTAATCAATTGATCAAATATATCGTTAATACCTGAGGGGACAATTCGTACATTATCCAATATAAAATTAAGGTAGAATGAAAAATACCGAACAATAACAGTAGAGCTTCTAAGCCCAAATACATATACATTTTTCGCTTCTAGAATATTTTTAACCACTTTATTGAAGGATTCGGTATTTATTTCACCTATGGTTTTCATAATATTATCAACATCAGCCTGCATAACTTTCTTGAAAAAACCTTCATCACCATAGTTTGTAGAAAGCTCTAGCCTTTGAACAGTGGTAAGCTTTGTTTTGATAAGCTCTTGAAGCTCTTTTTGCAGTTCTGGATAGCCTTTATAATCCAGTGCATTTGCAAACCTTACAACCGTCGATTCACTTACTCCAACCTTATCTCCTAATTTAGATGCAGTCATAAAAGCTACTTTATCATAGTTTTTCATGACATAGCTAGCTATTAGTTTTTGACCCTTGCTAAGCTTATTGAACTTTTCTCTTATTCTAGCTAATAAATCTCTTTTTTCTCCATTCATGGGTAGCCCCTCTTTTCCCTTACTAAGGCTATTTTACTAAATTATAACCTTCCTGTAAAGCCCTTTTGTTTAACTCCTCAGTACCCCTTGGAACTCTGCTTAAAACCGTTTTCTCAAGATACTCCTTTGGAATAATATTTGTCAGCTCCTGGATAGCTCCTAATGCCACTATATTGGCAACCATCCTTTTGCCAACAACTTCACTTGCAGTATTTAAGATAGGAATAGATACAATTTTTCCAGCCTTTAGATTTGAAGGTATTTCCAGCTCTGAATCTACTACTAATATAGCATCTTCTTTAATAGTGTCTGCATACTTATTTAAAGCAACCTGTGTAAGTGAAAGCATAATATCTGCCTTCCTAACCTTAGGGAAATCTATTTCTTCAGTGCTTATGATTACTTCAGCTTTACTTGCTCCACCCCTGGCTTCCGGTCCATATGATTGTGATTGTACAGCATTATCACCCTTTAAAATTGCTGATTCAGCTAATATAATTCCTGCTAAAATAAGTCCTTGACCACCGGAACCAGTTAATCTAATCTCAGTCTGCTTAGACATTGGCTATCTCTCCTTTTGAAATCTTTCTATTATCTTCATGTACTCCTCTGTATATTCAGGTTCTGAAGTATTCTTAAATTCTCCTATTAAGAACTTACCCTTAACTTTTTCTTCTGGTAATTTAGCAGCAGCCCTTACGTCCACAGCATTATCCTTTAGCCAACTCATCATATCAATGACTGAACCCTTTTTATTCTTTCTTCCGTAATAGGTTGGACATATACTAATAGCTTCAACTAGAGAGAAGCCTTTATTTTTGATTCCCTTTTCAATAAGCTTTTCAAGGGGCTTTGCATGATAAGCAGTTCCTCTAGCAGTATAGGTGGCACCAGCAGCACCAGCTAATGCAGCTATATCAAATGCTTTATCAATATTTCCATATGGAGCAGTTGTACCGAATTCATTAGTGGGAGTAGTTGGGGAGTACTGTCCACCCGTCATACCATATATATTATTATTGAAAACAATAGTAGTTATGTTTATATTCCTTCTAGCAGCATGGATTAAGTGATTACCACCTATTGCTGCACAGTCGCCATCCCCCGTAACTACTATTACTTCAAGCTCTGGTCTAGCAAGCTTTACACCTGTAGCAAATGCCAAAGCTCTTCCGTGGGTAGTGTGAAGAGTGTTGAAGTCCATATATCCTGGCGCTCTTGAAGAACAGCCTATACCAGATACTACACAAACTTTATCTTTATCTAGACCAAGGTTTGAAATTGCTTGAGCCATTGATCTCATAATTATTCCGTGTCCACATCCTGGACACCATATATGAGGTAGTTTATCTGTTCTGAAGTAGTCATTAATTAATTTGCTATCCACTTATAAAACCTCCTTAAGCTTATTACCGATTTCCTCTGGAGTTATAACCTCTCCATTTGCTTTTCCGATGAGATCAACTGCACAATTATCTTTAACGATTCTCTCAACTTCTAATAATATCTGACCTAGATTCATTTCAGCTACTAATATGGATTTTACCTTCTTACTTAATTCAAGCACTTGTGCTTCTGGGAAGGGCCAAATCGTAATAGGTCTAAAAAGCCCGGCCTTTATACCTTCTTCTCTCAATGCCTTTATAGCACTTTTTGCTGATCTTGCAGTACTGCCGTAGGAAAGAATTACATACTCTGCATCTTCCAGCATATATTCTTCATATTCCATTAAATCATCTAAGTTATCAGTTATCTTTTTCATTAATCTATCTAAAAGCTTTTCTGCATTTTCAGTAGAGTTGCTTGGGAAGCCTGTTTCGTCATGCATAAGTCCAGTAACATGGTATCTATGTCCGTCACCAAAGGCTGCCATAGGAGGAACTATTTCTCCTTCAC
>JANQEZ010000209.1 GCA_028278115.1 Clostridia bacterium | reverse complement strand
AGATTCTAATTCTTCACTTATATCGCCAATTTTTATATAAGATTTGCCATTAATCTCCATGTAACTTGATGTATAATTAATTCTTGAGACTTCATCATTATTTTTATTCAAAAATACAATTGGTGTTTTACCTAATGAATTATTAAGCTTTATTGATTTAAAATATTTTGGGGAGTTCATTGCTTTAATAAATTCATTAATTAATTTTTTATCAGAAGTAGAGTATAAATGACCATTTCCAGGATGTCTTTGCTCTATTTTTTCAATATTATCAATATCATTTTTAATTATGCTTAAAAAACTAGTGCCTAGAAACACTAATAACATCCCTATAGTTAATATTGATATAATAATTATTTTCGGAATTTTAGTTTTCATTTAAACACCCCATATTTTATTAGTTTTAGTATATCTGATAGCTTGTCATAACTACATAGTTGTAATTTCTGACATATGCAACATAAACGTCTTCAGCAGTTGATGACCAGTTATCATACACTATCATATATTGATGGCCATCAGATGAACTAGCGTATACATACTCTTTATAGCCAACACCAGTAAAAATTAGTAGCATAGCGAAAAGTATTACGATAATACGATTAAATCTCAGAAAAGTCCTCCTTATATTTTTTACAAAACTTTGATATTTAAAGCATTAGGTGTTTTAGTACATGTCTATGTTAACATAATGTGAAATAAATATACAAGTTGTAAAAAGTGGAATAAAATAGAATCTCTTGGTGTGGGAAGAGAATTCACAGGGTCAGGCTCACTTTTAAACTTTACCTACAATTCATGATATAGTCTACTTTCAGGTATTTACATAACTTCTTATAAGTGCTTTTGATTTATAATTTAAGAACTAATTATTTTTTATGAATTTTTCCTCTATATTTTAGGTAAAAGTGAGCCTGACCCTCATTTTCTACACAGCGAGTAACATGCCCTTCTAGGGCTGAGCAAGCTACCCGCTGAGCGGGTAGTTTTGATTTTTTGAAAACTATCATGCACTAAAATGTAAGTTAACGAAGAAGAAGATATAGTAGTCTTCCTTATTATTGATTTACTAGAAATTAAAATTAATTATAGTTATAAAGCTATTATTCGACATAAATTTAACGATGAATAGTATATAATTTCTGTTAATGAAATTATAATATTGTTTCAAAATTCTTGGACTAAAAAATATGGAGGAAAAAAGATGAGAAAATTAACAAAAACTGATAGATTACTTTATATACTAAAAGCCATTGTTTTATTGTTGCCGATTGTTTTAGCATACTCTAAACACATTGATTCTACATATGTTATCTGGATATTTTTTATTATAAGTATTTTTGAATCGGCTTCATTCCTGTTTGAGGAAGACAAAAAATATCCTTTCCCATTCAAAAAAGTTATTTATTATAAACATTTAAAAAAGTTAATATTCTTATTTGGTAGTGCCCCTTTCATAATAAGTTTTTTGCGTGGAAATCTATATTTTTTCCTAGATTTTACTACTTTGTTGGGCAACTTAATAGCTATCCCCTTAATGATAGAAGCAATTACAAAAACAATACGAGAACTGGATACGCATTTTAAATATCGTAAAAGTACATTTGACACACTTAAAAATATAATCACAATACTTCTGTATTTTGGCATGTATATAAATTTAAATCGCTGGGATATGGGATATGGAGGAGATAATAAAGTAATTTTTGTTGATAAACATGGAATAGAATTATTTGTCAATAACATATTCGTTATAGTAGTTCTTTTCTTAATTATGGGATTAGTTGCAATATATTTAGCTATTATCAATTCATTACTAGATAGTAGGGATATTGATAATAAAATATTTGATAAGCTAATGCCTTATAAATTTCATTTTGCTAATTCAATATTCTGTATTACATGGGGATTGAATGGATTAATTCCTAATGATCTTTATATCTCCACAGGATACTCATCAAATGGGGAATTATTGTATTATTTATATACGATATTGTCTCAAGTGTTTTTTATACTAGTTTTTTTCCGTATAATATTCCATTACAACAAACTAGGATTTAGGGCGAGTCTAAAAATTATTTTCCCATTAATATTTTCGTTATTACCAGCATTTTACAACTTGTTTTTTTTAAGCAAAAGAACTGATTTCACTTACTACTTCTTTGACAGGCATATTTTATGGACCATATTACCTATAATTCTGAGCCTAGGATTTTTTGTGATTGGAGTGTGTATTTTTTACTGGAGGACAAAGATAGAAAAGAAAAATAAAACAAAGAAGACGAATAAGAAAAAGAAAAAAAAGAAGAAAAGAAATAAGAGTGTAAGAGTTTAAAACAAAGTTTGAAAAATGGAAAATTAAATTATTTTAGGGTCAGAAGAATTCACAGAGTCAGGCTCACTTTTAAACTTTACCTACAATTCATTATATAGTCTACTCTCAGGTATTTACATAAATTCTTATAAGTGCTTTTGATTCATAATTTAAGAACTAATTATTTTTTATGAATTTTTCCTTTATATTTTAGGGTAAAAGTGAGCCTGACCCTCATTTTCCCAGTAAAACCAATACAATAAGAATGATAATGATGCAAATATTGGGTCTGAGTCTAATGGTGGAATTAATCCATTATACCAACATTAGAAAAGATAACTTAAAATTTGTAGAGCTATAAAATGCATTTAATGGAGAATCCTTGTTGGATTCTCTTTTGAATTTATCATTAAAGGATAGTTTAGCGAAGGTAATTGGTAGAGCTTAGGCTCTGGTCCGTTTTTTGCTAATATTCAAATTGCTTATTATTACCATAAAGTGATGTAATAGGAAAAATATTTCAGTTATAGTAGAATATTGCCGACATAATTCACTATTAAGTAAAGTTAAGAAAATAGTAAAACGGAGAATCTTAAAGGATTTTCCATTTTTTTTTATTCAATTTACAATTTTTTATGAGATTATGTTAAACAATGCTTTCCATAATGAGAGTTTTTGATATAATTAAATAATATGAGAAATAATATTAGTAGAAGATTTTAAGGAGGAAATACTTTTGAGCGTTGAAAATACAATGGAGCAAAAGAAGTACTTTATTGCTACCTACGGTTGTCAAATGAACGAGCACGATTCTGAAAAATTAGCAGGAATGCTATCAAATATGAATTATTTAGAATGTGACAATAAAGAAGATGCAGATTTAATTATCTTTAACACATGTTGTGTAAGGGAGAACGCTGAGCTTAAGGTTTATGGAAACCTTGGTCAACTAAAGGCACTTAAAAAGAAAAAGCCCGATATGATTATTGCTGTTTGCGGCTGTATGATGCAGCAGGCCCACGTCGTTGAGCATATAAAGAAAAAACACCCCTTTGTTGACCTAATATTTGGAACCCATAACCTTCATAACTTTCCAGTACTGCTTTCAAACTGTATGCAGTCTGAAAGTATGCTGGTGGAGATATGGGATGAAAATGGGGAGATAATTGAAGGTTTGCCAAGCATAAGGAAATATGGACTCAAGGCATTTGTAAACATCATGTATGGCTGCAATAATTTCTGCACCTATTGTATAGTTCCATATACTAGAGGTAGAGAGAAAAGTAGAGAGCCAAAAGATATCATAAATGAAGTTAAAGATTTAGTTGATAATGGAACTAAGGAAATTACGTTATTAGGTCAAAATGTCAACTCATATGGAAAAACCTTGGATGAACAGATTGACTTTGCAGATTTACTGACTCAGATAAATGAGATTGAAGGTCTAGAAAGAATAAGGTTTATGACATCACATCCAAAGGATGTTTCAGAGAAGCTTATATATGCAATTAGAGATTGTCATAAGGTTTGTGAGCATCTACACTTGCCGGTGCAGGCTGGAAGTAATAAGATTTTGGATGCCATGAATAGAAAATATACTAGAGAGCAGTATCTAAAGCTTGTAAAAGAAGCTAAGTCTGCTGTTCCTGATATAAGCATCACAACGGACTTTATTGTAGGCTTCCCGGGTGAGACGGAAGATGATATTGGGCAGACAATAGACTTGGTTGAAAAGGTGAAATATGATAATTCCTTTACCTTCATATACTCTATCAGAAAGGGAACACCTGCTGCTGAAATGGAAGAACAGGTTCCAGAAGATGTTAAGCATAAGAGATTTAATAGACTATTAGAAGCATTAAATAAAGGTATCAAAGAGAGAAACTTAGAACTAAAGGATAAAGCTGTAGAAGTATTAGTAGAAGGTGTAAGCAAGAATGATGAAAATATTTTAACTGGAAGAACTAGGACTAATAAGGTTGTAAACTTTGATGGACCTAAGGATTTAATAGGTAATCTATGTAAGGTAAAGATTACAGACCCTAAAACCTTCTCCCTATATGGAGAACTTATAAAATAAAGGATGATAAATGTGCTTACTATTGATATAGCTAAAAAGCTAGGGGATTCCATTGTTTCTTCAAAAGAATATATTAGGTTTAAAGAAGCAGAAGAAAAGTACAAAAATGATTGGGATTCTAGAGAATTGGTAAAGAAATTTAGAAAAACACAGAAAATGGTTGATGCTACTGCCGGTGATAGTGATATAGTAGTAGAGCTTAGGCATGAATTAACTGAGCTTTTTATAGAGCTAGAAAAAAATGATGTAGTTAAAGACTTAAATGAAGCCTTAAATGAATTACTGCTATTTAGACAAAATATTTATGATAAGATTGAAGAATCAATAAATATTGATGCTGAAGCTCTGGCTTTAAATGAAGGTAACAGCGTTAAAAAGGGTTGTGGCGGTTGTAAAAAAGGATGCCCTCATAAAAAATAATTATCTAAATCTGTCCCATGAGAATATATACTCTCATGGGTCTATTTATGGCATTTTATGTTATAATAAATAGATGGTAAATTGATAAATGGCTGACTGCAGACAGATAACAGAAAAAAGTAATATACAGCATTGATGTTGGACATTTGTCTTTAGGACTACGAACCACTAACCACGAACTACTAACTGACAAAGCGTCACCAGACGCCTTTGTCCCTACAGGAGGACTGAAGATGGCTAAATTGACTCCCATGATGAGACAATATATGGATATAAAAGATAGATATAAGGAGTATATTCTCTTTTTTAGACTTGGAGATTTTTACGAGATGTTTTTCAATGATGCAATTACTGCTTCAAGGGAGCTTGAAATCGCACTGACAGGTCGAGACTGTGGAATGTCAGAGAGAGCACCTATGTGTGGTGTTCCACATCACTCTGCTGAAAACTATATTGCAAGGCTTGTGGACAAGGGTTACAAGGTCGCTATTTGTGAGCAGGTTGAAGATGCCTCCCAAGCTAAGGGAATAGTAAAAAGGGATGTCGTAAGGATAATAACTCCGGGAACAATAATAGACCCTTCTATGTTAAATGAAGAAACAAATAACTACATAATGACCTTCTATGAAGATGAGGATGGAATCGGTATCGCATATGCCGATATAACAACGGGGGCTTTGAAAACAACTGAGTTTATTGATAAAGATAAAGAAAGACTCGTATTAGACGAGATAATGAAGATAAACCCAAGTGAAATAGTAATCAGTGAAGGCTATCAATATGAAGAACACGAGATAAAAAAACTTGAAACCATTTCAAATCTCATATTTACACCCCATTACAATAGAGCATTTAAATTTAAGAATGCCGAGGATT
This sequence comes from Clostridia bacterium, assembly GCA_028278115.1. Lineage (GTDB taxonomy): Bacteria > Bacillota > Clostridia > Peptostreptococcales > Caminicellaceae > JANQEZ01. The sequence goes on along the minus strand of JANQEZ010000209.1, from coordinate 3,297 downwards.
TGATAAAAAAGCATTTCGACATATACTCCATAGACAGCTTTGGACTTCAAGATAGAAAGCATAGTATAATAGCTGTGGGGGCATTACTTGACTATATTTACGATACCCAAAAAGTGCCTTTAATTCATTTCAATAAAATAGATATGTATAATCATAGAAACTTCATGATTTTAGATAAATTCACTAGAAAAAACCTTGAGCTTACAGAGACATTAAGGGGTAAGGAAAAAAGGGGCTCACTTCTATGGGTTATTGATAAAACCTGTACATCAATGGGTACAAGGACTCTAAAGCAGTGGATTGAGGAGCCTTTGATAGATATAGACAAGATAAATAATAGACTGGATTCAGTAGAGCTTCTATATCAAGATATATTACTTAGGGATGAGCTAAGGGAATTACTTAAAGATATCTATGATTTAGAGAGACTATCTTCAAAAATCGTTTATGGCACAGTTAATGCAAGGGATATGATTGCTTTAAAAAATTCTATAGGAGTAATACCTTTAATAAAGAATAAGCTTAATGGAAAAACTATTGGAGAACTTGCCAACATATATGAAGAAATAGATGAGCTAAAGGATATATATAAGCTGATTGAAGAAGCCATAGAAGAAGATCCGCCGCTTTCTGTAAAGGAAGGGGGCATAATAAAGGCTTCCTTTAATAAAGCATTAAGTGAGCTTAGAAGTGCAATAAGCGACGGTAAAAAATGGCTGATGGATATAGAAGCTAGAGAGAGACAAAGTACGGGTATAAAATCCCTTAAGGTAGGCTTCAATAAGATTTTTGGGTACTATATAGAGGTAACGAAGTCAAATATTAAAAATGTACCAGATACCTATATTAGAAAGCAAACTTTGGCTAATTCAGAGAGGTATATAATGCCTGAGCTTAAAGAAATAGAGGATAAAATTCTAGGTGCAGAAGAAAAAATTGTAAAGCTTGAGTATAGACTGTTTGATGAAGTGAGAAATAGGATATTAAATGAAATAAATAGAATACTTGGAACAGCTAAGGCAATAGCTCGGCTAGACGTATTGCTTGGATTTTCAGAGGTAAGCTTTACCTATAGATTTAATAAGCCTACTGTAAATAATACAAAGCAAGTTGAGCTTGTCAATGCAAGACATCCAGTAGTAGAGAGGGTATCGGGAGATGAAAATTTTGTACCAAATGATACACTTTTAGATTGTGATGACAATAGATTTTATATCATAACTGGTCCAAATATGGCCGGTAAATCTACTTATTTAAGACAAGTTGCCCTAAATGTTCTTTTAACCCAGATAGGCTGCTTCGTTCCAGCTGATAAGGCCGTAATCGGTGTGGTGGATAGGATATTTACAAGGGTTGGAGCCTCCGATGACTTGTTCCAGGGACAGAGTACATTTATGGTTGAGATGAGTGAATTATCCAATATATTAAATAATGCAACTCAAAACAGCTTGATAATACTAGACGAAATTGGAAGGGGAACAAGTACATATGATGGTTTAAGCATTGCATGGTCGGTGGTTGAACATATAAGTAATTCCAGAGTACTTGGAGCCAAGACCTTATTTGCAACCCATTATCATGAGCTTACTGAGCTTGAAGGAAGACTAAAGGGAGTAAAAAATTATTGTATATCCGTAAGGGAAGTAGGAGAGGATATAGTTTTCCTTAGAAAAATCATAAGGGGTGGAGCTGACCAAAGCTATGGTATTCAAGTGGCAAAGCTTGCTGGACTGCCAAATGAAGTAATCGACAGGGCTAAAAATATATTGCATGAGCTAGAGGAGAGCGATATAAATCGTAAAAATGAGCAGGCTCTTGAGGAAATTTCCATGACAATTGATGAAAAAGATCAGGATGCAGCTACAGTAGATAGTGAAAAGCAAATTAACTTCTTTGACTTAGGCTCTAATGAGATTATTGATGAGCTCAAAGAGCTGGATATTATAAACATGAGTCCAATGGAGGCAATGAATAAATTATATAAGCTTATTGAAAAGGTAAAACTAATGTAGGTGATAATTATGTTTAAGAGAATAAAAAAGCTTGATAAATCGATTTCTAATAAGATTGCTGCGGGGGAGGTTGTTGAAAGGCCAGCTTCCGTTGTAAAAGAGCTATTGGAAAATTCAATAGATGCAAATTCTACCTCAATTGTATTGGAGATAAAGGATGCAGGTAAATCCTATATCAGAGTATCGGATAATGGTGGAGGGATTCACAGGCAGGATATAGAGCTTGCCTTTGAAAGGCATGCAACCAGTAAGATATATTCTGACAAAGAAATATATGATATTAAAAGCCTAGGCTTTAGGGGAGAAGCCCTTGCAAGTATAGCCTCAGTATCAAGCGTGGAACTCATAACAAAAACTCCCGATGATGAATACGGTATAAAGGTAGAGCTTATGAATGGTGAGGTTATTAGAGAAAGCTCATTGGGTTGTCAGACGGGAACGACTATAGTAATTAAGGATTTATTTTACAATACCCCGGCAAGGCATAAATTTTTAAAATCTAATTCGACTGAGACCAACTATATAAGCAGCATAGTAAATAACATTGCACTATCGCATCCAGAGATTTCCTTTAGATATATTGTTAATAACAAAAATATATTTACCACCCAGGGAAAGAATAATCTCTACAACACGATTTACACTATATATGGCAGAGATATTGCTCAGAATTTGATTGAAATAAGGGGAGAGGATGAAGGGCTTAAGCTAAGGGGTTTTGTATCCAATACTTCATATACAAGGGGCAATAGGCAGCTGCAAATATCCTTTGTCAATGGAAGATATGTTAAATCTAAGACTATTTCCAAGGCTATTGATTCTTCATATAATACTCTTATCCCTCATAATAGATTTGCAATATGCTTTTTATACCTAGATATTCCAGCAAATAAGGTTGATGTAAATATTCATCCTGCTAAGACGGAAATAAGATTTAGAGATGAAAAGCAGATATCCCTATTTATGTATAAGCATCTTCGGCAAAAGCTTTTAGCTTCTAATCTAATACCTGATGTGGGAATAAATAAGGATGTTAAGATAAAGGATGCAAAAGCCTTTAAGTATTCTGAAGCTGATAATAGTAAAAAAGATTATTTATCTGAGCAAATAAGTCTTTCAATAAATAATAAAGAGAAATCTTTCTCTATAAAAGATATATACAAAGAGAATATAGCTCCTAAAAAAGATTTGTATAATAAAAATATATATAAGAATAATATTAAAGTTGAAAAAGATAGAGATTTAGAAGTATCTAAAAATACAAAGAACACTGATACGGTAGAGG
>JANQEZ010000204.1 GCA_028278115.1 Clostridia bacterium | reverse complement strand
GGTATTGGTCTAGAAAACTACAATGACGTTAAAGAAGGAGATATAATTGAATCCTACGTTATTGAAGAAATTCCTAGAAATTAAAGGGTATATAACGACTAATTTAAGGATGGTGAAAAAATGCGCTACTCCAGAACAAGTAGGATTTCTGAAGAAATAAAAAAAGTCGTTAGTGACATAATAAGAAATGAATTAAAGGATCCTAGAATACCAAAGTTACTAAGTGTTACCCACGTAGAAACTACAGGGGATCTCAGATTTACTAATGTCTATATCTGTACATTTGACAATCAAAAGGATAATATAGAGACAATTGAGGCTCTAAATAAAGCCAAGGGTTTTATAAGAAAGGAATTAGGGAAGCATTTAAAGCTTAGATATATACCAGAACCTATATTTAAGACTGATAATTCCATAAAGCAAGGGATATATATGAATGATCTTATACAAAAGGTCAATAAGAATACATCTGTAGAACAGGAAATTGAAGAAAATGATTAGTCTAGAGATACTAAATATTATAAGGGGAAGAAAGAAAGTCATAATTCTTCCCCATATCCATCCCGATGGAGACACATTGGGATCGGCATTGGCCTTAAAGAATGCCCTATCTTCCTTGGAAAGTGAAGTCTTTATAGTTTTAGATGACCTTATTCCATCAAATTTAAAATTTTTACTTGACGATAAAGACATTATGTCAACTTCGTCTTTTTTGTCATTACAGGCAAATCCTGATTTAATTATTACTGTTGACTCAAGTGACGTTGATAGGCTAGGCAGTAGAGTGAGTCTTCTAAATTTAACAGAAGATATTTTAAATATAGATCATCATAGAACTAATACCTACTATGGTAAGTATAATTTGGTTGATGAAAATGCGTCCTCATGTGGTGAAATCGTATATAAAATTATTAAAGAGCTTGGAATCACAATAAACAAAAGTATAGCTGCCTACATATATGTATCCTTGTCAACGGATACAGGCAGCTTTAAATATAGTAATACAAAGCCCGAAACCCTAAGAATAGCAGCGGATTTAGTTGAAGTAGGTATAGATAAGATGCGAATAATAACTGAGCTGTATCAAAATAGGCCAATACATAAAATAAGGCTGCTTACCGATGCTTTAAGCACCCTTGAAATACATTATAACGGTAAGCTTTCAGTAATGACTATACCACTGAAGGTATTTGATAAAAACAACACACACCCATCCGAGGCCGATGGCATTATTGAATATGGCCGAGATATTGAGGGAGTTGATGTTGCAGTGCTGCTAAAGGAGCTAGAGCCTAATAATATCAAGGTTGGGTTTAGGTCAAAATATGACTTCGATGTAAGCCTTTTTGCTAAAAGCTTTGGCGGTGGTGGTCATAGAAAAGCTTCAGGCTGTACAATATTTGATTCAATTGAAAATGCAAAAAAAACTATAATAGAGGCTTTTAAAGACAACTATATAGAGGAGTATATATGAAAGGCATATTAAATATTCTTAAACCTCCAAATATGACATCCCATGATGTAGTTTCTGTAGTAAGAAAGAAGCTAAATATGAAAAAAATCGGTCATACAGGAACATTAGACCCTATGGCTGTAGGTGTACTCCCAGTATGTGTAGGCAAGGCTACCAAGATAATTGAGTATCTTCAAGTAGATACAAAGATATATAGAGCTGAGCTTACATTAGGAAAATCTACAGATACTCAGGATAAGTGGGGAAGTACTATAGAGCAAAGAGAAGTAAATATTACTAAAGAAGATATTATAAATGTGCTTAAGGATTTTGAAGGAGAAAGGCTCCAAATTCCTCCAATGTACTCAGCCCTAAAGCATAAGGGAAAAAAGCTGTATGAGCTTGCTAGGGAAGGTATAGAAATTAAAAGAGAGCCTAGAAAGATAAATATTTTTTATCTAAATATATTAAGGATTGTTGAAGACAAGGTCCTTTTTGATGTAAAATGTTCTAAGGGAACCTATATTAGAACACTTTGTCATGATATAGGTGAGGCTCTTGGATGTGGAGGTCATATGTCCTTTCTAGAAAGGCTGGAAAGCGGCGTATTCAACCTCAAGACCTCTGTAGCTATAGAAGAATTAAATTCAACAGAGCTAAAGGAAATTGAGGATAAGTATTTATATGATATTGATTATCCACTAGATTTTATTACAAGGGTAGATGCAAAAACCTCAGCTCTAAAATTTGTTCTTAATGGAGTTAATCTGAAATACGGCTCATTCAAACCCAAAGAGAGTTTACAGAATAATGATTTAATCAGGCTGTATATAGATGATAAATTCCTTGCATTAGGCATATACCATAAAAATAAAGATAATTCTTTTATAAAGGTTAAGAAGCTGTTTACATAACTTTATTGAGTAATGTTATCATCATTATACTCAATTAATCTGTTACAATTACAACCATTTATTAAGGAGAAGCTCAATGAAAGTTATACGCTCGTTATTGGAATTTGATAAATTACCTTATATGACAGGAGTTTCTCTTGGTTCATTTGATGGAATACATAAGGGTCATCTAACATTATTAAATACACTCATAGAAAATTGTCGTAAGCATAATCTAAGGAGTGTTGTATATACCTTTTCCAATCATCCAAGAGAAGTCACAGGCTCAAAGAGTGCACCAAAATTGATTATCAATAAAAAGCAGAAGCTGGATTTGTTTAAGAAGGTTGGAATTGACTTTTTAGTTATAGTCAATTTTGATCATTATCAAAGAAATATTAGTGCCAATGACTTTATTAAAGAGATTTTATTAAATAAACTAAATATGAATTCTATAACAGTTGGCTTAGATTGTCGCTTTGGAAAAAAGGCGGAAGGAAACGTAGAATTGCTTAAGAAGTTTTCTAATCAATATGGATTTGATTTAAATTTAGTACCGCCGGTTATGATAGAGGATGAAATCATCAGCAGTACTGCCATAAGGAATTTATTATCTGATGGTGTAATAGAAAAGGTAAATCTATTCCTTGGAAGAAATTACTCTATTACTGGAAAGGTGATAAAGGGTAAGCAAATGGGTTCAAAGCTAGGATTTCCAACTGCTAATATTGAGGTTGATTTTAATTTAAGTCTTCCAAAACCAGGTGTTTATATTACAAAGGCCAAAGTAGGAGCAAAGCTATATAAAAGTATAACGAATGTGGGTTTTAATCCTACCTTTGACCAGAAGAACTATAATATTGAGACTTTTATTCTCAATTTTAATAATAATATTTATGGAAATGAAGTAGAAGTTAGCTTCCTCCATAGAATAAGAGAAGAAATTAAGTTTAATAATCTAACTGATTTATGTGAGAGAATTAATAAAGATGTTATATACACAAAGGAATATTTTAAGAATATTGATATATAAAATATTATTTTTCAAAAATATATTTACAATGATGATTTTTTATGTTAAAATTTCATAGCGTAGAAACCTTTCGCTTAGATTATCGACTCACCGACGTTTTCTAGGCTTAAGGGGATTATTTTGAGGAGGTGAAAGGAATGCTAACTAAAGAAATCAAAGATAAGTTAATTGCAGAACATAAGGTACATGAATCAGATACTGGTTCTCCTGAGGTTCAAATATCACTACTTACTTTCAGAATCAACGATTTAAATGAACATTTAAAGATTCATAAAAAGGATCATCATTCTCGTAGAGGTCTTTTAAAGATGGTTGGTAAGAGAAGAAACTTATTAAAATATCTTAAGAATAAAGACATCGAAAGATATAGAGCTTTAATTGCTAAATTAGGATTAAGAAAATAGTTTTTGAGCGGGTTTACCCCGCTCTATTATTTTATCTTTTATAGGAAAAATTCCCCATTATTCTTAATATAATATATTTTGTTTTTTTTGCTCAATAGTAGGAAATAATATTTAAAAGTAGAATTAATTATTATAGGTCTAGATTTTAGATTTATCAAAATTTCTATATAGGAACTGTATAAGGAGGTAAACAATGGTTAAAGTTTTTGAAATGGAGCTTGCTGGTAGAACTCTAAAGGCAGAGATTGGAAGAGTTGCTGAGCAAGCAAATGGAGCAGTGCTTGTCAGCTATGGTGAGACTGTTGTACTTGTCACTGCAACAGCATCAGATAGCCCAAGAGAAGGAATAAACTTTTTTCCTTTAAGTGTTGATTTTGAAGAAAAACAATATTCTGTAGGAAAAATTCCCGGTGGTTTTATAAAGAGGGAAGGAAGACCAACAGAAAAAGCTGTTCTTACAGCTAGACTTATAGACAGACCTATACGCCCATTATTTCCAAAGGGATATAGAAATGATGTACAAGTAATAGCAACGGTTCTGTCTGTAGATCAAGATTGTACTCCAGATATGGTAGCAATGATAGGTTCTTCTATAGCCTTATCCATCTCAGACATACCTTTTGAAGGACCAACAGCTGCTGTAACAATAGGACTGACTGATGGAAACTTTGTTGTAAATCCAGATGCTGGGCAGAGAGATATTTCTGATATGCACCTTGTAGTAGCAGGAACTAAGGATGCCATTATGATGGTTGAAGCTGGTGCAAATATAATCCCAGAAAATAAAATGCTTGATGCTATAATGTTTGCCCATGACAATATAAAGGATATCATTGGATTTATTGAAAAAATAGTTAGTGAAATAGGTAAAGAAAAACAAGAAGTTTATCTATTTAAAATAGATGAAGAAATAGATAAAAAAGTAAGGGAGTACGCTGCTTCAAAAATGAAGGATGCGATTCAAACTAAAGAAAAGCAAGAGAGAAATGACAATATTGATAGAGTTAAAGAGGATGTATTTAATAGATTCAGTGAAGAATATCCTGAAAGTGAAGGGGATATTAAAACTTGTCTAGATACTATTATTAAAGAGCTTGTTAGACATACAATTCTTTTTGAAGGAATAAGACCTGATAATAGAAAAAGTGATGAAATCAGGCCTATTACCTCAGAAGTTGGTTTATTACCAAGAACACATGGTTCAGGCTTATTTACAAGGGGACAAACTCAAGCCCTTACTGTTGCTACATTAGGTGCCCTTGGGGATGCCCAGATTCTTGACGGTCTTGGACTAGAAGAGACTAAGAGATACATGCATCATTATAACTTCCCTCCATATAGTGTAGGAGAAACTAAGTTCCTAAGGGGACCTGGTAGAAGAGAGATTGGACATGGTGCTTTGGCAGAAAGAGCATTAGAGCCTGTAATACCTTCAGAAGAGGATTTTCCATATGCTATAAGATTAGTATCAGAAGTTTTAAGCTCAAACGGAAGTTCGTCTCAGGCAAGTGTTTGCGGAAGTACTTTATCCCTTTTAGATGCTGGAGTACCTATAAAAGCTCCTGTGGCAGGTATAGCAATGGGATTAATTAAAGAAGATGATAAAGTAGCTATTCTTAGTGATATTCAAGGAATGGAAGATTTCTTAGGGGATATGGATTTTAAAGTTGCTGGTACAGAAGAAGGAATCACAGCTATCCAAATGGATATTAAAATCCACGGACTAGATAAAGAAATACTAGAGACTGCCCTTGAGCAAGCTAGAGAAGGAAGATTACATATACTTGGCAAGATGAACGAAGTGATTTCTGTGCCTCGTGAAGAAATGTCAAAATATGCTCCTAGAGTAATAAGAACAAAAGTTGATCCTGAGAAAATACGTGATATTATTGGACCTGGCGGCAAGACGATTAATAAGATAATAGCTGAAACCGAAGTTAAAATTGATATAGAAGATGATGGCTCCGTATTTATAACTGCCAACAATATGGAACAGGGTAACAAAGCTATTAAAATAATTGAAGAAATAGTTAAAGAAGTTACAGTTGGAGAGATATATGTTGGTAAAATAGTTAGAATAACTAATTTTGGGGCATTTGTAGAAGTTCTGCCTGGAAAAGAAGGCTTAGTTCATATTTCTCAGATGGCTAAGGAACGCATAGCAAAGGTTGAAGACCTATTCAAGGTTGGAGATGAAATAGTTGTTAAAGTAACAGAAATAGATAAACAAGGAAGAATAAATCTATCTAGAAAAGCAGCTCTAAGCGCAAATGAAGAAAAGAATAAGAAAGCATAAACCAACAAAGGTTTATGTTTTTTTTATTGAACAGCGATATATTATGAACTCATAGAATTACCATAGATTTCGCACCTCCCACGAAACAAAGTGTCAAAGACAACTTTGTTCTTACCTAGAAGACTTATTAGAAAGACCCTAATACTTGCAACTTTGAACTTAGAACTTAGAACGTTCAGCTAAAGCGTGTCACCGGACACCCTTGTCCTTGCTATCAACTGCCAAATAAATATAAGTATATACTGAGTCCCTTCTTCATAAGATTACATAAGGGAGGGATGTTTATGACAAGAACTGTGAAAACCTTTGTATTACCTATTGTATTAGTAGCTATACTAATCTTTTCATTTTTCATGTATAATGATACTGTTTTATCTGTATTTAAAAATGAAAAGATTGAACCCATTCGCAAAGGAAACAATAAAGATTACATAGCATTTACATGTAACGTTGATTGGGGAACAGAGCTTATTCCCCCTATGTTAGATATATTTGATAAACATGATATTAAGATAACTTTTTTTGTCACCGGTAGATGGGCTAAAAATAATCCTGAAATGTTAAAAATTATTTATGATAAAGGTCATGAAATTGGTAATCATGGCTATGGACATAGGATGCATAGTAAAATAGGTATAGAGGGCAATAAATCAGAAATAGGAAAGACCCATAACATCGTAAAAGACGTCATTGGAATTGATATGAAATATTTTGCACCTCCTTCTGGTGATTTTAATGAAGATACCCTTAATGTAGCAGCACAGATGGGATATAAAACTATTCTTTGGAATATTGATACTATAGATTGGAGGAAAGATTCTACTTCACAGGTGATTATACAAAGAGTACTAAAGAAGCCCTTAAAGGGCTCAATCGTTCTAATGCATCCTAAGCAGGAAACCGTAAAGGCTCTAGAGCAAATAATTCAGTCCATAAATAGTAAAGGGATTAAGGTGGGAACAGTATCTAAGGTTTTGAAGCCCCTTGATTAAATATATAAACTAAATTATAATATTCTTAGCCTATACTATAATCATAAATTTTACATATATAGATGTGTGACTTAGAAGCTTAACTTTTTTTGAAATATTTCTTAGCTAAAACTACAATGCTTATAGAGATTCCAGTCAAAACTTTAATTTATACAAATCAAAAATCCCTAGAAACATCGGATATTTTG
>JANQEZ010000139.1 GCA_028278115.1 Clostridia bacterium | reverse complement strand
ACATTATTTATTTCTTTAACTAAATGATTACCTAATGAGCCCGTATATGTAACTTTATCAGATTTTAAATATACTGAGAAAAGATATTGTATATCCCCCTTTAACATAACAGGAAAATAATAAATACCATTACTTTCTCCACTTGTGTTAAGTACAGTAAATGGTGTTCCCATGATTGCTTGTTCTAAATTTACACCTAATTCTTCACTTAATGATGAAATAAATCTGTGTACATTTTCCTTTGCATATTGTACAGCTTCATCGGGGCAATTTGTTGTCTTAACATAAAAACTATCTTCTTGTGATGCAAAAGAACTTCCAAACATTCCTAAAATAAGTAATAAAATTAATAACATGCTTCTAAAATTTTTCACAATATTCACTCCTTACATTTTTTATAATGTAGACATATTAATACTAGCATACAATAATTTAAAAAAATGTAGAAATTTGCATTTAATATAAATTTTTTGAAAAAAGTATAGAGGGCTGGTTTCTATATAAAAAATAAATAGTAAAAAACTTTATAATAATTACCATTTATGATCTATTAAAACTCAATTCCCATATACTCCAAAATAAATAGACTTAAACTCCCCAAGCTTTCTAAGAAAAGAAGAAAATAACTATGGCATTGTATACTAATAATAAGGTACAATAATAAATATAATCTTTAAAAGAGGTGGAATATGTTTAGAACAATAATATGGATTATTTACTTTATTTTTAAGATATTGATTCTAACCCCTGCACTGTTTAAGGTGAAATCCCTAGATAAACAAAATAGAATTAAAGAAAAGGATGAGCTAACATATAAAGTAGCTAAAAAATGGGGTAGAGAGCTGATAGATTTAAGCGGTTCAAAAGTAGAGGTTATAGGAGAAGAAAACATACCAAAGGATGGAGCCCTACTTTTTGTAAGTAATCATCAGAGCAATTTAGACATTCCAATCTTACTTGGATTTATAGACAAGCCTAAAGCATTTATAGCTAAGGAAGAGCTTAGTAAGTTACCCTTATTAAGTCCTTGGATGAAGCATATTAACTGTGTTTTCATTAGAAGGGGTAACCCAAGAGAAGCATTAAAGGCAATAAAGGAAGGAATCAAGCTCTTAAAGGAAGGATATTCATTTGTAATCTTTCCAGAGGGAACTAGAAGCAAGGACGGCACACTAGGAGAGTTCAAGCCGGGAAGCCTGAAATTAGCGACTAAATCTGGAGCACCAATAGTACCAGTCACAATTAAGGGAGCTATTGACATGATGCAAAAGGATAGTCTTGTTATAAAACCAGCCAATGTTAAGCTCATAATATCTAAGCCCATATTTATGGATGACGATATAGCCAAGGATTCAAATGCTCTAGCCGAAAAGGTTAGAAATATTATTAATGAAAACTTAAATAGTTAGTATACCTATAATGCCATTCAAAAGAATGGTTTTTTCTTACGATTGTCACGCCTAAGAGCCAAAAACTGAGAGCCAAGAGCCGCTAAACGTCGCCAGACGTTTTTGCCCATATAGCTTATTAGAAAGACCCTAATACTTGCAACTTGGAACTTGCAACTAAAGCACGTCGCCAGACACCTTTGTTCTTTGCTATCATGAAAAATATTTAAGGAACAAAAGAAATTTATTTATCGTCTAAATAAGTAAGCAATGCAGAATTAAAATAGAGGGGTGAGAAAATAATGATAATATATAAGAAATATAGACTAATATCAGCATTATCTATTATCATGGTTTTGCTTTTTTCAAGCTGTGCAAGCCAGAGTAATATGAGTAAGGAAGCTCCAAAGTCAGAGGCAAGTATCTCTGAACAAAGCTCAATAGGCTTTATGGATGATAAAGCTCAATCAACTAACGATATAGAAAGAGTGGAAAAAAATAGTAGTCAAAGTGCCTTTGAAGGAAGAAAGATCATCAAATCCGGTGAGATATCTCTAGAAACCAAGGAATTCGATAAAACAGTAGATGCCATAATATCAAAAACCAATTTCATAGGAGGATACGTTGAAAGCTCCAATGTTACAGGTAGAGGTGTTAACCAGAAGGGAGATTTACTAAATAGGAGGGCCCGATTTTCTCTAAGAGTACCAGATAGGGAATTTGAGGACTTTATACTTGATATAAATACAATTGGCAGTGTGACAAATAGTATAACCAGAGGAAATGATATAACGAGCCAATATTTTGATACAGAGGCCCGGGTAAAAACACTATCTATTCAAGAAGAAAGGCTTTTAGAAATACTTCAAAAAGCAGAAAAAGTTGAAGATATAATTCAGCTAGAAAAAGAGCTATCAAGGATAAGGTATGAGATTGAAAGCTTAACTGGGACTCTCAAGAAATGGGATAATCTTGTCAACTACTCTACCCTTGAGGTTTCAGTTTATGAAGTCCAAGAGGTGACAGAGGTCCGTGAAAATTCACAGGGTCTAATAGCTAGAATGAGGGATGGCTTTAGGCGTTCAATAAAGGCTGTAATGGATATGTTCAAAGGGTTATTAATTTTTATAGCTAGCCTAGTGCCATTTACAATTATCATCCTTCCATTGGGTTTATTTGCTTTCTATATTTTAAAATACTTAAAGGGAAAAGGAAATAAAAGCAACAAAATAAATAAAGAATAATTTATACAGACTGTAATCTCTATAAAAGGCAGTGTCGGAATAGAAAGTAATTCTTTTCCGACACTGTTTTTTCATATAATTCGGAATAATATAAATAATTTACTAATAATAGGTAACAATAAATTTATGATTAGTAGATTTATAATTTATGGATTATTTGGTTGGTGTATGGAAATTTTTTGGACAGGCATCGGTTCACTATTAAAGGGAGACGTAAAATTAACTGGACGAACATATATATGGATGTTCTTTATATATGGTTCAGCGGTATTTTTTGAACCTATCCATGAAAACATAGTTCACCTAAATATTATTTTAAGAGGAGGGTTATATACTGTACTGATATTTACCGTAGAATATTTCACTGGATGGGTATTGAGAAAAGTAATAGGAAGGTGCCCTTGGGACTATAGTAAATGCAGGTTTTCCGTTAAGGGTCTAATAAGATTGGACTATGCCCCTGCATGGTTCATAGCTGGACTTTTACTTGAAAGAGTTTACTATGGTTTAGAAAGGATAAGCAGAGTTATCAATATTTGATTAGACGCAAATCTAGGTTAAATCACCTTAATTTTATGAATGGTATAGACAAAAAGTATAATACTAAAAAATGTATGAGAATTTGGTACTTAATCTAAATTAATTATAGTAATGCTGCTATAAATATTGATAAATTCCACTAAAATAATGTAGAAGCTTTCAAGGAAATTTATCTTAAACTTTAACTTAGCATGACTATAATAGACGGAGGTTTGTTATGATAAAAAAAATGAAGACTATGGATGGTAATGAAGCCGCTGCATATGTTTCCTATGCATTTACTGAAGTAGCAGCAATTTACCCTATAACTCCATCTTCTCCGATGGCCGAATTAGTGGATTTATGGTCAGCAAAGGGGAAGAAAAATCTTTTTGGGCAGACAGTAAAGGTGGCAGAGCTGCAATCCGAGGCAGGAGCTTCTGGTTCCATGCATGGAGCACTTCAGGGAGGAGCTCTAACCACAACCTATACAGCTTCACAGGGCTTATTGCTGATGATACCTAATATGTACAAAATGTCTGGGGAGCTGCTTCCGGGAGTATTTCACGTTAGTGCTCGTGCTGTGGCAGCCCATGCATTATCAATATTTGGTGACCATCAAGACGTAATGGCAACTAGACAAACTGGTTTTGCTCTACTGGCTTCCGGTAGTGTTCAAGAGGTAATGGACCTTGGGGGAATTGCCCATCTAGCTGCCATAAGGTCAAAAATTCCATTCCTTCACTTTTTTGATGGTTTTAGAAATTCCCACGAGGTTCAAAAGGTAGAAGTTATTGATTATGAAGATTTTAGAAAGCTACTGGACTTTAAAGGAGTGCAGGATTTTAGAAATAATTCACTCAACCCTATGAGGCCAGTACTTAGGGGAACAGCACAAAATCCAGATATCTATTTCCAGGGAAGAGAATCCATAAATTCTTTCTATGACAAAGTTCCAGATATAGTAGAGGAATATATGAATGAAATCAGCAAAATGACAGGTAGAGAGTATCATCCCTTCAATTATTATGGTGCCAAGGATGCTGACCGAATAATCATAGCAATGGGTTCTGCCTGCGATACCGTAGAAGAGACGGTTGATTATTTAATAGATAAAGGAGAAAAGGTTGGAGTGATAAAGGTTCATTTATACAGACCATTCTCACCTAAATACTTCTTTAAGGTTCTACCCAAGGGCGTTAGAAAAATTGCAGTGCTGGATAGAACTAAGGAACCAGGAGCCCTGGGAGAACCTCTATATGAAGATGTTAGAAGTTTATTCTATGATACAGATGAGCAGCCTATTATAGTGGGGGGAAGATATGGACTAGGGTCTAAGGATACTACACCATCACAAATAGTTGAAGTGTTTAATAACCTCAAGAGTGTCAATCCCAAGAATCAATTTACAATCGGTATTGTAGATGACGTTACCAATACATCCTTGATAGATGAGGAAAAGGTAGAGACTACACCAGAGGGAACAATTAGCTGTAAGCTTTGGGGACTTGGATCAGATGGGACAGTTGGAGCAAATAAAATAGCAATTAAGATTATAGGAGATAAAACAGACCTTTATGCCCAGGGATACTTTTCCTATGACAGTAAAAAATCTGGAGGAACTACAATCTCCCACCTCAGATTTGGGAAAAAACCTATAAAATCCTCATATTTGGTGAGTAGAGCCGACTACATAGCATGCCATAATAAGTCCTATGTATATCATTATGATCTTGTAAAGGGACTTAAAGAGAATGGAACCTTTGTACTGAACTGTCCTTGGACTACAGAGGAATTAGATGAAAAGCTTCCTCCTTTACTTAAAAGGTATCTGGCAAAAAATAATATAGATTTTTACATTATTGATGCAGTCAAAATTGCTCAGGAAATTGGACTTGGCGGAAGAATAAATATGATTATGCAGTCTGCCTTTTTCAAGCTTACAAATGTAATCCCAATAGATGCAGCAGTTAAATATCTAAAGGAGTCCATTGAAAATACATATGGAAGCAAGGGTCAAAAAATTGTAGAAATGAACTATGCAGCCGTTGATAGAGGTGTAAATGGATTTAACAAGGTAGATATTCCAAGGGAGTGGTTAAATACCCAGGATGAAGGAAGAGATACATTAGATGAACCAGAATTTATAAAGAATATTCTAAGACCTATGGCAAAGCAAGAGGGAGATGAGCTTCCAGTAAGTGCCTTTAAAGGAATAGAAGATGGAACCTTCCCCCTTGGAACTACTGCATTTGAAAAACGCGGCATAGCCGTAATGATACCACAGTGGCAGACGGATAAATGTATCCAATGTAATCAGTGTGCCTATGTATGTCCCCATGCAGTACTGAGGCCGTTTTTACTTAATGAAGACGAAAAGAAAAATGCACCTGAAACCTTTGAAACCAAAAAAGCAATAGGAAAAGGGTTTGAAGGACTTATGTACCGTATGCAGATAAGTCCTCTAGACTGTACAGGCTGCGGTAATTGTGCAGATATATGCCCAGCACCTAAGAAGGCTTTAGTGATGTTGGATGCAGAGGAAGAAATCCCTAGAGAGCTTGGAAACTGGGAGTATGCATCAGCTAATCTACCATATAAAGATAACTATATGAATAAACATTCCGTAAAGGGAAGTCAATTTGCAAAGCCTCTACTTGAGTTCTCGGGAGCATGTGCAGGCTGTGGTGAAACTGCATATGTAAAGCTTGCCACCCAGCTATATGGCGATAGAATGGTCATTGCCAATGCCACGGGATGCTCTTCAATATGGGGTGGAAGTGCACCGTCTGTACCATATACAACTAATTCATGTGGACATGGTCCAGCCTGGGCTAATTCTCTATTTGAAGACAATGCCGAATATGGATATGGAATGTATCTAGGAGCAAAGCAGATAAGGGAAAGACTCAGGGATATAATGAAGGAAGGACTGGGAGCTGAGCTTCCGAAAGAGTGTAAAGATGTATTCCAAAAGTGGATTGAAGCAATGTACGATGGAGAAGAATCAAAAAAAGCCAGTAAAAAGCTTATGGATATTATAGACACCCAAGAGCTTAGAGGTAATGAGATAATCCAGGAGATTATAGAAAAGAAGGACTATCTAGTTAAACAGTCCCAGTGGATTGTAGGTGGAGATGGCTGGGCATATGATATTGGCTATGGTGGACTCGACCATGTATTGGCATCGGGAGAAGATGTAAACATACTGGTTATGGATACAGAAGTTTATTCCAATACAGGAGGACAGTCCTCAAAGGCAACCCCAACTGCGGCAGCGGCAAAATTTGCAGCCTCCGGTAAAAAGATTCGCAAGAAGGACCTTGGAATGATGGCAATGAGCTATGGATACGTATATGTAGCCCAAATTGCTATGGGAGCAAATATGAATCATACCGTTAAGGCATTTGTGGAAGCTGAAAAATATAAAGGACCATCACTGATAATCGCCTATGCACCATGTATAAATCATGGGATTAAAACAGGTATGGGAACCTCGGTTATACAGGAGAAAAAAGCAGTTGAGTCGGGTTATTGGCATCTATATAGATTTGACCCTGCATTAAAGCAGCAAGGTAAAAATCCATTTATTTTAGATTCCAAAGAACCTAAATCATCCTTTAGGGATTATATAATGGGAGAAATTAGATTCGCACAGATTCAAAACACCTTCCCAGATATAGCAGAGGAGCTTTACACTAAAGCAGAACATGATGCCAAGGAAAGATACGATACCTATAAAAGACTTGCTGAAATGAACTATAACTAAAAAAACTGAGAAGCGTTCTAAAACCGTTCCTCAGTCTAGGCTGCCCCCGAAACCCGAATTTCTTCGTTGTTGCTAAAGTTGAGAACTCTTACGTATTTCTTTATACGCTGCGACCTCTCACTTTCAGCACGCCTCGAACTTCGTATTTCGGGGAAGCCTGTCATCTTGTTGACTTTGT
>JANQEZ010000129.1 GCA_028278115.1 Clostridia bacterium | reverse complement strand
CAGGAAGCATGCTTTTTAGGCAATAACCCTTAGGTTTTGCAGGAGAGAGAAGAATTATCCTTTGCTAATTATCCTTAAGTTTATTTTAGCATTAGGATACCTCAATTGACATTGTAATAAAAAATAAAAATATGTTTACCTCACTTTTAAAGTGCTTCTAAACATATTATACGAGGAGGGTATTGTATGAAGAGATTTGCAAGTATTTTAGTAATCGTGGTTTTAATGTTTGGATTAGTTGGGTGTGGAGGGAATGAAACACCTCAAAAAGTTGAAGATAGAACTGAGCAATCTTCAACTGAAACTCTGAAGGAAGAAACTGAAAGCAAAGAAGAAGAATCTGTTCAAGAAGCATTTGAAATAGGTGATGTTATACAAATTGGAAATGTTATCGCTACAGTAAATAGTGTTAGGGAAAGTGATGGTAACACTGTTTTTAAACCAGATGAAGGAAATACTTATTATATCGTTGATATGACAATTGAAAACAAAGGGTCAGAAGCTTATAATTCTAGCACTATGTTACAAATGTCAATAGTTGACGGAGAGGCTTATAAATATGATATAGCTATTGGGCCAGAGCTTAAAGGATCACTTGATGGCAAACCATAAGCTATGGTGAAAGGTATTTGAGTACGCTTCTATTTAATAATCAATAATAGATTGTATAAGGGTGGGAATTCTCTAGTGTTCCTGCCTTTATTTTTATGAAAAGATTATAGGCAGAAATAAAGCTTAAAACTAGAAATATGAAGAAATTCAGTGTTTTTTAACAGTCTCAATAAGATTTTATTAAAATCTTATTGAGAAGTATGCTATAATATTTTATTATATAAATAAGAAATGTATACATAATACAATTATAATCAAATACTATGGTATAAAATAAAGATATCTAATATATGGGGTGATTGAAATGGGCAGAACCATTGAAGAAAAGGTCAATCTTACAGTTGATTGGCTGAGGGAGCAAGTTGTAAACTCAAGAACTAAGGGTTTAGTCGTGGGCCTTTCTGGAGGAATAGATTCATCTGTAGTAGCTTTCCTTATTAAAAAGGCATTTCCTGAAAGTAGTATGGGTGTAATTATGCCATGCAAAAGTAATGAAAAGGATAAGGATGATGCTATTGAGCTTGCAAAGGCGGCAGGAATAGAGCACATGGTAGTTGACTTAACCACTGAACAGGATGCACTTTTGGTAAAAATCTTTCGAGAGTTAAATGATAATGGATATGATGCTGATAAAAATAAAAGGCTTGCTGATGCTAATTTAAAGGCAAGAATGAGAATGAGTACTCTATATACCATTGCAAACTCACTCAATTATTTAGTAGCAGGTACAGACAATGCTGCTGAGGTTTATACTGGATATTTTACAAAATACGGAGATGGTGGAGTAGATATCATTCCAATAGCTAATCTACCTAAAAGAGAAGTATATGAATGGGCTAAATACCTTGGAGTGCCTCAAAGAGTAATAGATAGAGCCCCTTCAGCTGGATTATGGAAAGGTCAGACCGATGAGGAGGAAATGGGAACTACTTATGATATGATTGATGACCTATTAGAGGGTAAAGAGATACCAAAGGAGCATAGAGATTTAATTGAAGGACTACATATACGTACTGAACATAAAAGAAAAATGCCTCCTGCCCCTCCTAAATTTGACTAGTTTTCTTGTTGAATGATTTAGATTATGATAAAATTATTGATGATTTGAATTCATTTTAAAGAGAAAAGATAAATAATTCAATAATTCACTAGAGTTAGTTTCTTAAGCTTTATTGAGTAAACGGAGGGCTATAGATGGGTAGAATAGGTACTATAGTAAATAGAAAGAATAAGCAGGATGCTAAGAGAGCAAAGATATTTACAAAGCTTGGAAGGTATATAATGGTTGCTGCTAGGGAAGGTGGGTCCGACCCAGAATATAACGCAGCCTTAAAAACAGCTATAGAAAAAGCAAAGGCAGAAAACATGCCTAACGATAATATAAACAGGGCAATAAAAAAAGGTGCAGGGGAGCTTGATGGAGTATCCTTTGAAGAATTTTCATATGAAGGCTATGGGCCCGGTGGAATTGCAGTTTTGGTTGAGATTTTAACAGATAATAAAAACAGAGCAGCAGCCGATGTTAGAAGCTATTTTTCTAAATGTGATGGAAATCTAGGTGCAAATGGTTGTGTAGCCTTTATGTTTGACCACAAAGGCGTTTTAGTTATAGATAGAAACGAAAGCATGGACGAAGAAGAAATTATGATGGAAGCCCTAGAAGCAGGAGCAGAAGACTTCATAGCAGAAGATACACACTTCGAGATATATACTGAAATAGGTGATTTTGGAGCAGTAAGAGATGCCCTAAAGGGTTCTGGATACGAGTTCTCAATGGCAGAGCTTAGATATCTACCGCAAACTACATCAAAGCTTACAGGTGAAGACCAAATCAAGAAGATGAATAAGCTTATAGACCTTCTTGAGGATTGTGACGACGTACAAAACGTTTATCATAACTGGGAGATGTAATTTTATATAGAGAAAAAATTAAGACCTTCTTATACTTCTGTATAGGAAGGTTTTTAATACTGGGAAATTGGATGAAATATAGATGTATGACTTAGAAACTTAACCTTTTTTCTAAATATTTCTTATAGGTATTGTAGGTAAAACTACAACTTATACACACCCCAAAATGCCCAGAAGCACCGCATATTTGGGTCATGTATAAATTAAGTTTTACTCTAAAAACCCTATAATCAAAACTACAATGCTTAATTTGGCTAATAGCTAACGGCTGATAGCCCACAGCAAAATAAAGAAAGTAAAACTTCTTGGTCACATATCTATAGTTTTAGTTAAAGCTATAAAATTTAACTCTCATTAAATTTAAGACTAAGCAAATAGTAAAAAATATCTTGACATAATCCAATGTTGGATATATAATTTAAATAACCAATGTTGGATAAAAAAGGAGCTATGATATGATAAAAACTTTAATCTTGTATTATTTAAGTATTAAGTCAACACATGGATATGAAATCCAAAAGTATATTCAAATAAATAAGATGGATGAATGGACTAAAATTCAATCTGGTTCCATATATTATGCCTTGGCTAAATTAGAGAAAGATGGACTTATACAGCTTAAAAGAGAAGAAAATATTGGGGCAAAGGTAAAAAAGATATATTGTATAACAGATGAAGGTAAAAAAGTCTTAAGAGAGTCCTTGGTAAAAGAGTTTTCAATGCCAATTTATAATGTTGGAGCAGATAAATTTGTAGCATATCCTTTTATTGATGGTATAGATAGAAATCTACTAGTAGAAACTATAGAAAAGCATATATCACAGCTTAAACAGAAAAAGAGAGAAATCCTGAAATGGCAGGAGATTAAAATATCAGATGTATCTCTGGGAATTGAAAGGGTTAGCTTTGAAATGATGATATCAATGCTTGATTATCAAATCAAGTGGCATGAGGTATTGATTTCAGAAATGGATATATGTGTTCAAAGAAGTAAAGAAGTTAGGAAAATTATTGAGAAGGTTGATTTTTCAGAAGTTAAGAATCTTAATGACATAAACTATGAAGATAATCATATTGACATTAAAAAAATTAAAAATGAGATTATTAATAACCCTGATAAGGCTGAAAAAGTATTGAGCCAGCTAATTAAAAAATTAAAAAAATAATATTGAATGATCAAGCATACCTTTTACGAAGGTATGCAAAAAAATAACTAGCTATATCCAAGGTTGGATATAAGAGCTTGAGGAGGCAGTTCTGCAAATGAATATTGTCGTTTTTAATGGAAGCCCAAGAATTAAGGACAGTTATAGAGTTACTAATAAAATTTTGGATATAATGAAGGCGAAAGAGCAGCTAGATATAGAGTATATTCACCTTAAACAACTTGAAATCAAAGAGTGTATAGGTTGTATGCTGTGTTTTGAAAAAGGCGAGGAGCTATGCCCATTAGAGGATGATGTCTTAAAGATTAAAGAGAAGCTTGTTGCAGCAGATGGAATTATTTTTGTATCTCCTGTTTATGCCTGTCATGTCACGGGAATAATGAAAAAAGCTGTTGATAGAATGTCCTTTATGTTTCACAGACCAGAATTGGTTGGTAAGGCAGCAATTAATATTGTAACTACAGGTGGCGGGGGACAAAACCCCACACAGAAATATCTGAAATTAACGTCATGTGGGTGGGGATGTAATTTAGTAGGTATGTTATCAGTGATCTCGCCCCTCTACTTTGAGGACAGCGATTATTATAATTTCAAATACTCAAATAAAATAGATAAGCAAATTGGAAATTTAACGGATAAATTTATAGATAGCATAGGATATTCTAAAAAACCTGTTCCAACTTTTTACGATCTGTTTATGTTTCATGGATTAAAGAGTAAAGCTTTAATGTTTAAGGCAGATTACGAATTCTGGCAATCTAGGGGATGGCTTAAAAGTTGTTATTACTATGAAACTCGTCTTAATCCATTTAAGCGGTTATTTGGGATATCCATGGATTATTTAATAAATATAATCTATAAAAGGTTTTTTTATCTACATTAGCGAGATTATTTATTGAATCTATACAGCCTCAGTATGTCCAGTTAAGTTTCCATGATTTTCTAAATACTACCTAGTTATTTGTACAAAATCTAGGTAATTAGATGTTTGACGAATTTTAATATTTGAGCAAATTGCCTTGAAGGCGCTAAATTGCAAGTGTTTGAGAGTAAGTATCAATTATAGTGTTAAATTGAAAAAATTTGGCTTCTTTTTTCATGAACTTTTTTACGACAAATATCGACAAAGTGAGTTTAGTATTTAAGTATAACTTTAATGTAGCTAGTATAAAGGTAAAAAACTTGACAATGAAATGTAAAAAAATGTAACGGTAGCATTTGCAGGGGTTCTAACCGTGTTATAAAATATATCTATCAGAGAGCATTTGGAATACATTCTATACAGTTTAGCATACAATAGATTAGATAAGCCAAATGATCGGAGATATAGGTGTTTTATTGATGATAAAAGCCTAAATGAGAGAAGGGTAAATCATTGGTCTGCCTTAGAAAAAAATATTTCATAGGGGGAGGTACTGTGTATTTTTTGGAAAATACTATACTCTCACCGGGAGAAAAGGTAAAAAGGATTAGAGGGTATTTAGGATCTAAGCAAAGTGAAATAACTGGAGGTAGGGTTACACGAAATCTTATAAGCTATATTGAAAATGGTAAGACAAAGCTTGTAAAGGATACTGCAGAGATAATAGCTGAAAGTATGTTAAAGGAAGCTACAGAAAAGAATATCCCATTAAAAATTACAGCAGAATACTTAATGTGGGATAAAGAAACTCAAGCTAGGAACTTGCTGTCAAGGTATGCCTTAGAATTAGAAAGTAATATTAATAAAGATAAAAATTTTCAAATGATTCTAGAGAAGGCAGAGGATATTTTAATTTCTTGGGATATAAAAGATAAGAAACCTGAGATAGATGAGATTGTTGGAGACTATTTCTATAATAAAAGACATTTTGTAAAAAGCAATATAAACTATGTTAAAGCTTTAGAGAACTATATAATGGTGAGTAATAATATTAAGATGGCAGAAGTTTATTCAAAGCTGGGCAGAAACAAGATAATCCTTAAGGAGTATCAAGAAGGAATTTATTATAATGAACGATCGCAGTTTATATTGGACGAAAATAATATTGCTAATGAAAAAATTTATAACAACATTCTATATAATAATGCTCTAGCATATAAAAATTTAGATCGATATGAGGACTGTTTAAAAAATCTGAATTTGCTAGAGGCATCATTTGAGAATCTATCTAGTTCTGAGCAATTTAAAATTCTTTTATTAAAGGGTAATGTGAAGTTAAGTTTGAGAGATTATGAAGCCTCTGAAAAAGTATTTGATAAAATCGTCAAATTCTGTGGTGAAGATGAAGTAAAGTCGCTAGCTTATTTTGGCTTAAGCAAAATTTATTTAGAGAAATATAATAATGCAGCCAAGGCAATTGAATATTTAATAAAATGTAAGGATATACAAAAGTCAATAAATAGTTATAACCTCGTAAATACATATTTGACTTTAGCTAAATGCTATGGCTCTATTGATAAACATGTAAAAAAGAATATGTGTATATCCAAAGCTCTTGAAGAAGCTAATAAGTGGAATAATTATATACTGTTTATTGATATTTATAAAGAGATTCTAAATTTTTATATGAATAAGGGTGAAGCTACATTTGCACATTGATTCAAGTAACCTATTATAAAACTATAATAAATCTTATTTAATTTATTTAATAA
>JANQEZ010000081.1 GCA_028278115.1 Clostridia bacterium | reverse complement strand
TGGATATTATATCGGGCCTTGTACTTATTATTTGTCCAAGCTTTATAAAGGTCGGCCCCAGTTCTTCCAGAGCTAGCCTAAGTCTCTCTCCAATCGACCTTTGGGCATCTTTTTCTACATCATCTATTACTTTTCTTTTAATATCCAGATACTTTAAGATACCTAATCTGTCCAATAATGTCCCAAAGCCATGTCTTATAAAGACACCAACTATCTCTTTGTATCTCTTTATATGCTTATATCTATTAATTGATATCAATTTTATCACAACCCACTTATATCATTTATTGATATTATATACTAACTATTCTCTTTATCTTGATTTTTTGTAATTATTATATCCTTTAATATTTCTGTCATTTCTTCTCTAATAATACCTCTGAGCTCATCTCTATTTATCAAATCTTTTTTTCTTGCTATTCCCATGTACTCCAGAGCTTCAGTCATTTCTTTCCTTATCATATCTCTAATCTGCTCTCTTTGATTTTGACCTCTCTTTACTAAGTCCTTCACCATATCCTTTGCATCATATTTAGAAAGGTCTCCTTTTTTCACAAGCTCGTCAACGACTTCTTCTATTTTTTCCTTTGAATATGAAAATAATCCTACACCAATATCAATAGATTTTTCAAAAATATTAGACATACAAAAAAACCTCCTCATTTATTTTTAGTGAAAGCTTATGTGCAGCTCATTTAGAAAGTCGAATATTTCTTTATTATAAGTATTTGTATTCCTACCCCAAACATTGCAATTAAAATCATTTTAGACAATATTTTAGAAGAATATCCTTTTATTTCCCCAAATAAAGAGTATAGAATCCTATATCATACTTGATAGTGCTTTTAATCAGTTCCATATATATTCTATCCTCTTTTTTGATGGACTTAATATATTCTAAATCTATAAATTCAGCCCACAAGGTCAAAGGCTATGGCTTTCGTTAAAAAACCATAGCCTAATGGCTCTACAAATACATTTTTTAGTATCTTAGCTATCGACTGTCTGTGAAATACGCTTATCCTTTCTATTCCTTAACAGATCAATAAATGCCTCAAGTCTAGTGAGATAGCCTGCCTCTCCAGTCATCTCATCTATAATAAGGGTCAATATTGGAATATTCTTTTCTTCCTGTATACTAGGCATCATACTCATTGCAACAATCTCAGGCATACATGTAAATGGCATGAGCTGTATAACTCCATCGTATTCTTCTTTAGAATATAAAACTGTATTACCAACGGTTTCCCTTGCATGTCCGCCAATACAGGTTTTGATATAGGGATTGGCAGCCTCCCATATTTTCATTTCCTTTGACATACCCATACTTCTAAAAAGAAGCATTTCAGTAATCCATTCCCCGGTGCTGAGGGATTTATGAACCTCTACCCCCATTTTATTTAACTTCTTTCCAATATCAAAGTTGCAATAGTCATCTATCACTGCATAGATTTCGCCAACTATACCAACCCTTAAAACTTCTCTATTTTTATCGAGTTTTATTTCTTTCATCATTTCTACAGCATTATTTAGATGATTTATCATTTCCCTTGAACCACGGCTCTTTTCAAGCTTATCAATAAAATTATTATATAGCTTATCAACTTCATTTTCATGAACTTCATAGGGTCTGGCTTTAAGCACCATTTCCTCAAGTGCATTTAATTTTTTAAGTACAGTAATGGCATTTTTTAGGCTCTTTGATATCTTTACAATATTTTTAGTATTTGCAATCTTACTTACTCTGCGTATGAACTCTTTTTTATTGCCTTCGGGAGCTTCAAGGACGATTATATCCACGTCATAGCCCATATCTTTTAGTATTTCCTTTTGGACCTCACAATAGTATCCAAATCTACAGGGTCCACATCCACCAGTTATAATTATGGTATCTGCACCCTTTGCAATGCTCTCAATATAGTTTCCTAAGTTAATTTTAAGGGGTAGACATATAAGCTCTGGGGCATTCTTTGTGCCCAGCTCCAAGGTTTTTTTGCTAGATTTCGGTGGTATTACGGTTTCTACTCCTAAATCTTCAAACAATGCCTTAATTGGAATGTATGAATTTCCTATGTGGGGAAAGGTTATTTTCATGTTCATCCCTCCATTTAATCATATCTACAAATGCTTCTATCCTCGTATCTACTCCAGCCTCACCAGTATGTTCATCTATAGTTAAAAGGGTAAAGGGTTTATTTGAATCTCGTCGTATTCTTCTTTCTGCTATGTCTCCTATGACAGAGTCTAAACCACACCCAAAGGAGGATAAATAAATAATTCCACAAATCTCGTCATTTTTTATGGCACTTAGGACAGTTCCCAATATCTTTCTTCCAAAGCTCCAGAACATCTTCTTGTCTAGTGTAGCTGCTTTTTCATTCATAGCCTCTTCGCAAAAGCTCTCACAGGTCACAACAGTAAGATTATGCTTCCTAAGCTTTTGTACTAGGTCCATGCTTATATGGGGGTCATATATATTATAGGGATGTCCTAAAAGCAATACCTTTGCTTTACCCCTAAAGAAATCACCTTTACTGTAAATATCTTTTTTTAATGTATCAATTGGCAAAAATCCCTTTTTAATAAGGTCTTTATATCTACTATACTCCTTCATGGCTATTTCAAAGGCATTTTTTATTTTTTTAACATCTTTAGTAATATAGCCTCCTATTTCCATAACTGTCCTATTTAAATTTTTCTTGGATTTTCTGAAATCTATATTAGTATCTATAATCTCTGGTAGGTCCTTTATGGAGTATTTAATCATCTCAGGAAGACCACAGAACTTTGGACAAATATACTCATATTTGCTGACACTGGTTATTCTAGGTATGAAAATAAGGTCAACCTTATTTTTCAAGTCCAAAACATGTCCGTGAAACACCTTCACCGGCAGACACGCCTCATCAACTGTATTTTTTATCCCCATATCAACTATTTCTTTATTTGTATTCTTTGATACTATTACATCTGCACCAAGCTCTTCAAAGAAGGTAATCCATAGGGGATAGTAATCATAGAAGAGAAGGGCACTGGGTATACCAACTTTTATAGGCATTTTTTATACCTCCATTAGCTTTAGTTTAAATTTAACTAGCCTCGCCTCGTAGCCTCGACTTATAAGAATGTAACGATGTAACGGACATGAGAGGCTAGCCCTATGAGGTAGTAACAAACTCCTTTTTCTATCCAATAGGTTTGTAACTACCCTTAAGAGACAGACCCTAAATATCGTAACGGTCCTCAAGGGTCCGACCCAAGAGCAAGAAATCAAGCCAATTTTTCATCATTCTGGCTAATTTGTACATTGCTCCATTTCCCACATTTATCTCCCCATCTAGCTGCTAGGTTCTCATCTCTATAAAATTTAACTACCTCACACATATTTGGACAACTGTCACATTCAAAGCTTTGTACATTGAAGCTGCTGTCTGCTATATTTAAACCTAAGAATTTTGTTTTTCCCCTTTTCTTTACTTCTTCCTTAGCTAAAATACAAGCTCCAATTGCTCCCATGACACTTGCATACTTTGGAACAATAATCTCACAGCCCAGTAATTCTTCAAATGCCTTTTTTATACCTATGTTAGCGGCAACACCACCCTGGAAAATAACTGGCGGCTTTAACTCCTTACCCTTTCCAAGATTGTTCAGATAATTCCTTGCCATGGCTTCACATAATCCATTGATTATATCCTCTTGATTATGTCCAAGCTGCTGCTTATGAATCATGTCTGATTCTGCAAAAACTGCACATCTGCCTGCTATTCTAACCGTTGATTTTGATTTTAGAGCAAGGCTTCCAAATTCTTGAATTGGAATACCCAGCCTCTCAGCCTGTCTATCAAGGAATGAGCCCGTTCCTGCTGCACAAACCGTATTCATTGCAAAATCATATATTATTCCATCCCTTAGAAGGATAATTTTTGAATCCTGTCCACCTATCTCTATTATAGTATTGACATTTGGAACAATGTTCAGTGCTGCAACCCCATGGGCTGTAATCTCATTTTTGACTATGTCAGCTCCCAGCATAGTTGCCGCCAAATGCCTTCCACTTCCTGTAGTACCTAATCCTAAAACCTTAACATTCTCGCCAAGCCTTGACTTCATTTGCCCAAGTCCCATTTTTAAAGCCTCTATAGGCTTTCCCTTTGTTCTTATGTATAATGTATCAATTACGTTATTATCGGAATCCATAACTATTACATTTGTGCTAACGGACCCCACATCAACTCCAAGATATATCTCTTTCATAAAATTTACTCTCCCTTCTGTTTAACAATAGGTCTATAAACGCCTCTATTCTAGTTAAATAACCAGATTCACCCGTCATCTCATCCAATACCAGCTTGAGAATAGGTATATCCTTATCCTTTTCAACTATTGATAATATGCTGCCTGCAACTATTTCAGGCATACATGTAAAGGGCATCAGATGAATAACTCCATCGTAATTTTTCTCGCTATAGAGAACTGTATTACCTACAGTATGCCTTGCATGTCCCCCAATTTCTGTATTCAAATAGGGTTTTGCCCCTCTATGTACTTCCTCTTTATCTGACTTTAAAAATGGTATAAAATCCAACTGTTCCTTAATAAATTCACTTGAGGTTACTGACCTGTGGACTTCAACTCCCATATTCCCTAGTCTTTCTATTAAATACTGATTTATAAAGGGCTCTACAACTGTATAGATTTCGCCAACTATCCCAACCCTTAGGACTTCCTTATCTTTGTCTATTTCAATTTTCAGTAGTTTTTCTTTATACCTTCTAATGGTTTCCACTATACTTTTATATCCATTAGCATTGTTTACATCTTCCTTAAAGCTTGAATACAGTCTATCAACAGCTCCCCTATTAAGCTCCCTTGGCCTTATTTTAATGACGAGGTCGTCAAGCTCATCAATTTCATACAGTGTCCTTAGTCCTTTAATGAAGATTGGAAGTACCTTAATATAATTTTTACTTCCAGACACAAAGCTTAGCTTCTTTAAAAAGTTTTTTACATCATTAATATTCTTCATAGGCTCTAAACAAAACATCTGAATCTCATATCCCAGACTTTGAAGTATGTCTTTTTGAAGGGTATTATAATATCCTATTCTACAAACATCACAGCCCCCCCACATAAACATGGTATCTGCTCCCTTTTCTATGCTTTCCAAATAATTTCCCACGGTTATTTTAAAGGGAATACACATTAGCTCCGGTGAATATAGGGTGCCAAGCTCTAGGGTATTCTTATTGCACTTTGGAGGAATTACCACCTCAGCTCCTAGTTCTTCAAATATAACCTTAAGTGCAATATATGTATTACCCATGTGCGGAAATGTTATCTTCAAGTACATCCCTCCATTTAATCATATCCATAAATGCCTCTACTCTAGTATTTATCCCTGCTTCTCCACTATGCTCATCGAGGCTTATATGAACAAATGGAATTCTACTATTTCTTCTTATGAGTTTTTCCACTATATCACCAACAACGGAGTCAATTCCGCATCCAAAGGTAGAAATATAAATAATACCATCTACACATTCTTTATGGCTTAAATACAAAGCTGTCCCTATCAGTTTTCTGGCAAAGGTCCAGTAAAGCTCCCCATCAAAATCCTTTACATATTTATTCAAGTATTTATCATCTATCATTTCTGGAGTAAAAACTTTAGCCTCATTCTGTTTTATCTTGTTAAGTAAGTTCATATTTAAATATGAATCATATAAATTATAGGGATGTCCCATAACCATAACTTTTCTGACATCCACAATATTATTTTTTACTATATCAGCCCCAGTCAGTTCATTTATTATTCCCTCTTTTATTTTTTTTCTATGCTTCTTGTATTCTAAGTAGGCTCTATTATAAGAAGACATGATGACTCTATTGCTACTAGACACATATCTTCCAGCTCTAATAACGGTATCCTTAAGATGCTTTTTCGACTTAAAAAAGTTTATCTCTACATCAATTATTGGCGGCAATTCCTTTATAGAGGATTTAATCATCTCAGGCAGCCCAGAAAACTTTGGACATATATATTCATTCTTAAAAAGGCTCTTGATTCTGGGTATAAAAAGATAATCTACCTTATCCTTGATATTTATTACATGGCCATGAAATATCTTTACTGGAATACACGCCTCATCAATAGAAGCTTTTACTCCAATATCAAGTATTTCCTTATTAGTATCATCAGATACTATTACTTCAGCACCAAGTCCTTCAAAAAATGATATCCATAGGGGATAATATTCATAAAATAGAAGTGACTTCGGAATTCCAACCTTTATAGCCATATCTAACCTCCAATATTAAAATTTACAAAGTATATTTCTTTCCATTAGTCTTATATTATTGACAACTTTTGAATAAAATATGAGCCCTTTACGTTTTATGTGAAAAAACAAAAGACCTAGATAAAACCTAGATCAGCCATGTATAGAGATTCCAGTCAAAAGTTTAATTTATACACATACGTAAATTAATGTACATGTACAAATACTCAACGCTTCTGGGAGTTTTGGAGATGTATAAATTAAAGTCTCTACTTGAACCCCTATAGATAACCAACACTAAAACTTAAAATAAATTTCAAAGAAAATAATGAACGCTTCTACATTTTTTATTTGAAATTTATTAAACTTTAAAGTTGGTTCCCTATGTATCTATTTTTCTTTTTTTTGTGGTACAATATGTATCCCTCTATGGTCTTCCCATTCAGCATAAAAAACCTGTTTAACATCGCTTATCTTGTGTTTAATTAATTGCTCCATCAGCCATTGTTCATTTAGACCACTGTCATTAAGATTATCCCATAAGACCTCTCCGTCGCTTATTAATACGACAGGTAAATCTATGGTTCTTTGTGGCAGCTTTAAATCTTCCACAGTTGGTTGTGCAAGATTAGACTTTTTAAGGATACTCAGCTTCCCATCGGATTCCAATATTCCAAATTCCACATCTCTAACTGAAAATACATCTTTTTGCCTAAGCAGGTTTTGTAATTCGTTTATGTCCATTCTATTCTTTTTTAGCTCTTTCCGGTCAATCATTCCGCTGCGAATTATTATGGAGGGATTTCCTTCTAGGAATCCCCTTAATTTTAAATATTTTTGTGAAAGTATTTCAATGAGTAGCATCAATACTCCCCATAGCATTAATGTGCTTAGAATATAAAGTGGACCAATATCTTCATTATATATTCCGTTTCCCAATAATTCCCCCAATATAATGGCAGAAATAAAGTCAAAGGGCGTAATTTGGTTGAGCTGCCTCTTTCCAAGGATTTTGGTAATAACTAAAAGTGCAATTAATCCTGTGACCAATTCCATAGCAGTATATACAAATCTCATCATTTTATCTTACTCCTCTATCATCATTGCTATAGAGATTTGAAAAAATTAAGCTCCATTTACAATGTTCATATATATTTTTTTCCCAGATTAGAAGATGCTATGAGTAATATCTGGTATTTATCTATAGGTTTGAAGATTTTTGAGTTTCTATTTTTTATTAAAGGTTACTATATGTATACCCTCATCCTTACTCCATTCTGCAAAGAAAACCTCATCTACGCCATTTAGCCCTTGTAATCTTAACTGATCCATAAGCCATGCTTTGTTAAGACCGCATTTATTAAGATTATTTATCATGATTTCTTTATCTAAAATAATTGCCACAGGTAGACATACCTCAGGTGCTTCTATGTTAAGCTCTTTTCTAGTTGGAGTATCATACTGAGCTTTTCTCAAGATACTCATGGAGCCATTGGTTTCTAAAATTGCATATTCTATCTCCCTTACTGAGAAGACATCCCTGCCCCTTAATAAGCTCATTAATTCATTAATATCTAATTTCTCCTTCTTCAATTCATCGAAATCAATCTGACCGTCTTTAATTAAAACCGAGGGAGTTCCTTCAAAAAAAGACCTGGTTTTTCTGTATTTTTGAGTAGTTCTTTCAATCATGTATATTAGAAATGTCCATAAAAAAACTGTATATAAAATGATAAATAGATTGATGTCTTTATCATAAATTGCGTTTCCCAACAGCTCTCCTAAAACTATTGAAGAAATGAAGTCAAAGGGAGTTACTTGATTTATCTGGGTTTTACCTAAAATCTTAGTTATTACTAAAAGTGCGAAAAAACCCAAAATCAATTCCAGTGTTAGGTTCCCTAAAAATGAGAAATCCAATTGTTTCATCTTTTCACCCTTTCAATTGAAGAGTATAGAGCAAAAATAAATAAATACCTCTATGTTTATCATTGTAAATTTCAATTGAAATTATACAAAAAACTTACTATACTTATATTGAGTTCCAAGTAAATCTTGAATCTATTAAGGAGGAAATAAATGAAAAACAATACTACAAAGAAATTAGTTATCATGGCAATGTTCCTTGCACTTAGTTTTGTTGGGTCTTATATTAAAATACCTAGCCCCTTGGGTAGCATAGCTTTAGACTCTATGGCAGGATATTTAGCTGGACTCGCCTTCGGTGGAATTACAGGGGGTATGATTGGTTTTTTAGGTCATATCTTGACCTCGCTGAATTCAGGCTTTCCACTTTCTCTTCCAGTTCACCTAATAGTAGCTGTTATGATGTTCATTTCAGTTTATTTCTATGGAATTACATATAGAAAGCTAAATATATTTATAGCCGCAGCAATAGGCATAATTCTAAACGGAGTAGTATCTCCCCTTGTACTATTATTATTACCTCAATTTGGCATGCCTTTTTTCATTGGAATCGCTCCATTTCTAATTGCCGCAAGTACTATAAATGTGATTCTTTCTGTTTTAATATATACACCTTTGAAAAATACTGTACTTAAAGATAATTTATAGATAATAGCAATATAAAGGATTTGATAAAATGAACTTTACTCACCGTGATGCCGACTTTATAGAGCTAAATAAAAATCAATACATGGTAATAGCATGTGATTCATGTGGTTCTATAGGCTTAAAGGAAAATGATATTATTAAGGTTCCCTATAGTATTACCGGAAAATATACCAGTAGGGTCTGTCTTATGGAAGTCCTATCTCTAGGTGCTAAGCCCATATCACTTGCTGTAAATATTTGTAATGAGCCAAGCCCCACTGGTGAGGAGGTTTTAAAGGGAATAAAAGATGAATTGGCACAAGCAAAGTTAGATATTCCACTCACTATAAGCACTGAAAAAAATATGATAACCTCAATGACAGCACTCGGCATAACTGTAATTGGAATAATAGATAAGAATAATATTTTGATTAATAGAGCTTCTCCCAGCGATTATATTTATTCTGTCGGTACACCAAGCCTTGGTGATGAAGTACTGAAAAACCAAGGATTAATATCCGATATAAAGGCTTTAAATTCGATTATAAAACTAAATTCAATAAAAGAGATTATTCCCGTTGGTTCTTCTGGAATTAAGGGGGAACTTAATAGGCTTTGCAAATCTCAGAGTATTAGAATGAAGTTCATTGAAGACTTACAAGTAGATATCCATAAGTCCGCTGGTCCATCTACAGCTATGATAGTTATTAGTGAGGATGAATTAATAAATACCTATGATATACCAGTAAATCTTATTGGAAGAATATTGGACAAGGATATGGGTTAGTTGCAAGTTCCAAGCTGCAAGTGTCAAGGTATTTCCGGCGGGTTTAGTAAAAAGATAATTTTAATTGCTTTCTATTAGTTCATAATTAGATTTTAATAGTATTTCAAAAAATAGCAGTCATATAGCTGCTATTTTATTATTTTCACATATTTATAAAGACCTAGAAGAATTACAAAATTACCACTAACCACTTTCACTATACTAAATCCTACCTTAATATACCTTTGCCATAATCCATACCAAATTTAATGTATACAGTAACAAATTAAACAATAATTTCATATTATATATTGATACCTAAAATTAAGGGAGGTGTATATAGAATGTACAATCCTAATGCAAATATGGGATATGGATATGCTAATCCACCCTATAACCAGCAAGCCTTAGACAAGTCTTTACAGCTAGTCAAAGAAGCCGTTATGGGAGAAAGGGAAGACGAATTATTCTATGATTATTTGATTAGCATTGCACCAACACAGGAAGAAAAGAATATAATCGCATCAATCAGAGATGATGAAAAAAAGCATAATAGGATGTTCAGACAAATTTATAAAGATTATACCGGAAAGGATATAGTAGGGGAAGAAAATGTGAAATTTGAAAAGCCCACGGATTATGTTGATGGTATTTCAAGGGCATTATTCGGTGAATTAAAGGCAGTAGAAAAATATCGAGAGATTAGAAGTGGACTTCCCACACGCCGTCACAGAGACATGCTTTTTGAAATAATTACAGATGAATTAAAGCACGCATCAAAATATAATTATCTATATACTAAAACCATGACACACCATGAAAACAGTATGTTAAGAAATAACCATGTCAACCGAGGCAGAAGAAGAAATCATCGCCCCTTTACTTTAGACGAATGGGAAAAAGTAATTGATCCCCTTGTTCACAAAGCCCAAAATGAACAACATGATTCAAAGGATATCATATTGGCAAGTATTTTAGTTGGAGCAGGATATGACCCTAGAAGTGCTATGAGAATAGTTGAACAGTGGGAAAGTAAGAACAAAGGCGGCTGAAGACGCTTTGTCGGTTCGTGGTTAGTAGTTCGTGGTTAGTAGCAAATTAAAGTCATTCTTTTAGGTCTTAGAGGCTAAAAGCCAATACCAAAATTCCATTGGTCATAACTTTCAGGTCAAAGAAGCTTTTTAAAGATTAAAGAGTACTGTTTTTATAATTTAAAGGGTAATGGAAAAATCCATTACCCTCAGATTGTTCACAAAGTCAACAAGATGACAGGCTTCCCCGAAAGCCGAAGTTCGAGGCGTGTTGAAAGTGAGAGGTCGCAGCGTATAAAGTAATACGTAAGAGTTCTCACTTGAGGCAACAACGAAGAAATTC
>JANQEZ010000068.1 GCA_028278115.1 Clostridia bacterium | reverse complement strand
CGTATTTCTTTATACGCTGCGACCTCTCACTTTCAGCACGCCTCGAACTTCGGATTTCGGGAAAGCCTGTCATCTTGTTGACTTTGTCAACAATCTGAGGGGTTGCAAATGCAACCCCTCTTCTTGATATTACTAAAGTCTATAAGCTTCCCATATTAAAAAATAGATTATTTAATTCATGCTTAAGCCACAATAAAGCGTAAGCAGAGTCAATGAATTATATTAGAATTTATAGAAAAGAATATTCCTTTAGTTAAATTAGAAAAACAATACACGAGCTAATACATGAACTTCTTGCTCTTCAGTAGTCGTACTTATACCAACTAGTGCTAATTCACCACTAGGAATCTTTGTAGCTATTAAAGCTTCATCAGAGGTTTTTGCTATAGTATGTTCATTTCCTGTATCAGTAGCAGCTGATTGGCTTCTAAGTTCGTTAGTGTTGTTGGATTCAATATTGTATAATTCGCTATCTAATGCAAGGGCAGTATTTGCAGTAGCTTGTGGGAGAATAACAATTTCGTAAAGAGCTATATCGTGCATAGAGACACCTCCTTTCCCTTAGCTACTAAATGTATATGTATTAAAGTAGAATTATGTTACAAGCCTTTAAATATAATTGTGGATGATTTGTTTAATACATAACAGAGCATATGAGAAAATCAAGAGATGCAAGCCCGCTCAAATCTTTTTAATATTAAAACCAATTATCTTTAATCCATTTAATAGTTGTCTCAAGGTCTAAACTATTGGCTAGGAATATCAAGGTAGGTGTTTTGGAATATGCATCAAGGGGTATCGGTCCAATTGTTTTCGGAATTTCTAAATCTAAACGCCAATATTGATCTCTTAAAAGCTGTGAACTATAAAACTCGTTAACACCTAAGTCACCGTTGAACAAGAGCTGCAATAGAGGATAGAGGGGTTCGGGATAAAAAGACCACTGACTAGCTCCCCATTTAGTTGTATCAGCAGTAATTTGCTGAGGATACACCCCGGTACCTAGTGATAAAAGGTACATATCATCAAGGCTTTTCATATTCTCCTTTTCACCTCTTGCAGCAGCTATAGCTGCCATACTAGGATTATTCGCTATAACTCCACCATCAATATGGTTTTTGTAAGATGGAAGATAGATTGGTGCTGCATTGCTGGCTAGAGCAACATCTACCACTAGTGCTTCCATATTTTTAGAACCGGCTAAATTGTTATAAAAAACAGGAGCCCAATAGGGCTCTAGATAAGAGCCAGTTACCCTAAATGAGGGTATCAGTACCTTGTGAGATAAATCCGATAGGCGTAGATTTTTAGGAAATACTTTCCTGAGTACTTGTTTGAGATGTTCATTATCATACTTAGGTCTATAATAGTCTGAGTAACGAGGGGTAAAAATATATTCACCATAACGGACATATATATTTACAAGGTCTTCTGGTGAAAGACCGTAGGCAAGGCCTAAGGCAATGATAGAGCCGGTAGAGGTGCCTGCAAAAAGATCAGTCATACTTATAAACTCAGAAAATTTAGGCTCGTCTTTTAATCTCTTTAGCAGAGTTGCTGTCAGTACACCCCTATTACCTCCACCATCAAAGGTCATAATCCTGTACTTATCCATAAAAAACACTCCTTAATAAACTTTTTATATGGATATACGCTTTTATAATTACGGTTTAAAAGCGTTTATCTTTATAACTTATGCGAAAGCAGAAAAGCACATGCCCTAAAAACCAGAATTCTCTAAGGTTTAGTATATTCTTTCAGTGAAATTTATTGTTCTTTTATTGTATAGGGACTCAAAGATTTTTTACAAGAAATTGCATAGCTGAAATACAGTTTATCTTCTCCTAAAACCTATTAGAAAGACCCTAATACTTGGAACTTGCAGCTAAAGCACGTCATCAGACGCCTTTGTAAAAAGACTATCTTCTGTTATTATCATGCCATATCCTTGGATAACCTATCTTCAAATCCTTTTCGTTAAATATACGCAATATAGTTTCATAGGTTCTATTTCTCATTGACCATCTATCACGGGGATTAACTATCCCTGTTATTATATATTTTGCTCCTCCATCAATGCCGCTAAAGCCTATTACTCCTACTAAATTAAACTCAGAATAATTAGTGCCTGCAACTTTATATAGTCGATCTTCATATTTTGCATTAATTATTTGACAAACCTCATTTAATGCCTTTTCTACTTCCTGGTGATTTTCTTCAAAGGGCACGATGATTTCGATTATAACTCTAGATTTTTCTTTAAAGTAGTTTTTAAGGGTCTTGATCTCACCATTTGGAATGTAGATTTTTGTTAAAGACCATTCTCTAACTGCTGTAGCTCTAAGACCAATTTCTTCTACGGTTCCAAAGTATTTTTCATTTATCGCAACAAAGTCTCCCACCTTCATTTGCCTTTCAAAGAGAATAAAAAAACCATTGATTATATCTTTAATCAAATTCTGAGTTCCAAGACCAGCTACAACTGTAAAAATTCCTGCACCGGTGAGTATAGTAGCTTTTTTTATCAAACCAAATTCACTCATGATTGTAAGTAGGGCAAATGTCATGATAAAGTAAGCGGCTATTGAATCTACAACACTCTTTAATGTTTTTTCCCTTTGAACATTGAAATTAGTTATTTCAATTATTTTTTTAGTTAACAGCATTACAAGCTTGATTAGAGCAAATGCCAATGTCAAGACGAGTATTGATGAAATGAATGGACGAACACCAAAGTTTATATTCTCTATATTAAAATTCTCTAATATGTTTAAATTTTTTATATCCATTTAAGCACCTCAAGCATAATCACTTCTATGCTATATTTTTTCCTATGCAGTCCTTTATATACAAATACATTAGAAAAATTAGAAGAATAAAAAAAATACACCCTGTTTATACAGGATGTATTTTAAAAAAAAAGAAGGAATGATTAATCTATCATAAAAAGATTTCTTTTATAGGTACCATATAATTTTTTCAATAATGTAATTTTTTCGCTCATTTCCTTTTGTAGGTCAGATGCTACTTGGTAGTTTTCTTCTGCAATCCCTTCTCTGATTCTAGAGAAAAGAGATTTTTGATTTAAGCTGTCCTTCATTAAGTAGTATCTAAGCTGGTTGACCTTTTCCCAATTAACTACATCTAAATCCGTTGCAAAGTCTAAGTCATGAATCTTTTTGCAATCCCTGACGATTTGTATATTTGAAGGGATGATTCTATTTTTTAGTTCATTAGCCCATTGCATCAATATACTTGTTCTAAAGGACTCAATAATTTCCTTTGAGAATACACCATTACTTGATAAAACCTCAAGCTTTTCTGGATATTTATCTAAATTGCATATATTTTCCCAAACGGTAGCAGGAGGTATGCCAAATAATTTGTTTCTTTCCTCTTCGGTATAGTGTTCAAAAACATCATATTCACTTCTATATGCCCTATCTTTTTCAAGATAGAAGCCTTCTTCACCAAGGGGCTTTGAAAACTCTTTCTCTAGTTCTTTATTTGATTTACCGGAAACTGCAACTGCCTTAATTCCATCGAGCATAGCTTGGTATATTGCAGCCGTAGCCAGATATGTATTTGTTGTTGGATTTGGAACCCTCACTTCAAATCTAGTTGCATATGGATTATTGAAATCTCTAATTAAGCCAGCTAAAATAGTACGGTTTCTGGAAGGCGTTTCAACCTCGTGACCAACTGAGGAAACTATACAAACCGGAGCCTCGAATCCAGGCTTTAATCTGTTAAGGGCATCGTTGGTGGAAGTAACGAAGGGGTTAACCGCCTCATAATTTTTTAGAAGGCCCA
Source organism: Clostridia bacterium (assembly GCA_028278115.1). GTDB lineage: Bacteria > Bacillota > Clostridia > Peptostreptococcales > Caminicellaceae > JANQEZ01. The sequence continues at coordinate 26 of JANQEZ010000068.1, read as the reverse complement.
TTATAGCTCCCCACCCCATAGAACTC
>JANQEZ010000066.1 GCA_028278115.1 Clostridia bacterium | reverse complement strand
AATCTTGTCTATCAATGGTTTTATTATCTTTTTATCCTCAAGTAATTTCTCATATCTATGGAGAATATTATCTTCTTTAGACTTTCCCTGAGAATCTATTTTATCTAGAACATCTTTTAATAGTATTTTTATGGAACCAATATCTTCATTGATAGAATGACTCCCATTTATACTAGACCTTAAAACGTCATTTGACTGAGGCGGTCTAGGTCTTGACATTGCTTGGCTTGATAAATTCCTTTTGGGAAGATTTAATAATAGTCCTTCATCTTTACTGTCATTGGGCTCCACTGCAGCCACAACTTCAAATAAGGGTTTCTTAAAAATACCTGCAAAGCCTGGCTTCTTGATTTTTCTTGTATGAAGTATTATTGCATCTCTGCCGAGCTCACTCTTAACTTTTATCATGGCTTCTTGCACATCTTTAGCTATATATCTTTTAACTTTCATTTATATTTTCACCGTCCCTATCGACTGAATCTCAACATCAGGGTCTATTTCATTATAGGATAGTACTATCAAATCGGGTATAAGCTGTTCTGTTAGGGTTTTAAAGTAGAACCTAACTATTGGAGCTGCAACAACAATAGGCTGCTCTCCTATGGAAACAAGCTTTTGTATATATGCTGAAAGATTATTTAATATGACTTGATTAGTACTAGGATCTATTGATAAGTATGACCCGTGCTCTGACTGCTGAATGGATTCCATAATTCTTCTTTCGAGATCTGGATCCAACATAACTACTTTAGCCTTTTTATCTGGCATATACTGTTTGGTTATTGCTCGTCCTAGAGCTTGTCTTACATATTCCGTAAGCATATTTGCATCCTTAGTGATTAAGCAATAATCAGCAAGGGTCTCAAGAATAGTAGTTAAGTCCCTTATAGATACTTTTTCCTTTAGCAAATTACCTAATACTTTCTGTATCTCGCCATAGGACATCAGTTTGGGAACGAGTTCGTCTACTAATGCAGAATTATTTTCTTTAACATTGTCAATTAGGGTTTTTACCTCTTGTCTTCCTAACAATTCGTAGGAATATTTTTTAATTACTTCAGTTAGATGTGTAGATATCATTGATGATGGATCAACTACAGTAAAACCAAGTATTTCTGCCTTTTCTCTATCATCATCTAAAATCCATTTTGCCGGCAAGCCAAAGGCCGGCTCAACGGTATCAATACCCTGTATGCTTCCATCGGCATTTCCAGGGTTCATAGCAAGGTAATGATTGAACATTATATTACCATTTGATACTTCTGTTCCCTTTATCTTTATCATGTATTGATTAGACTCTAACTGTATATTATCTCTAAGCCTTATCATAGGAACAACCATACCAAGCTCTAAGGCAATCTGTCTTCGGATCATAACTAATCTATCAAACAAGTCTCCACCTTGGTTAGGGTCAGCTAAAGGAATTATGCCATAGCCAAATTCTAATTCAATAGGGTCTACCTGTAGTAGTGGTATAATATTTTCAGGCTTCCTTATTTCTTCAACTTCTGCTGCTTCTTCTTCCACTAATTCTTCACTCTCACTTTTTATAATCTCGCTTCTAAGGGCATAGCCTAAATAGAGAAAAAGTGCTGATAATGTGAAATAGGGTATAGTGGGTAGTGGAGTGATACCAAATAAAAATAAAACTCCACCAATGATAAACATTATTCTAGGCTGCCTGAATAACTGCTTTATTAAATCATTTCCAAGGTCTGAATCTGAAGCTGCCCTTGTAACAACTATACCAGTACCCGTTGAAATTAGCAGTGCTGGAATCTGACTAACAAGGCCATCTCCTACAGTAAGCAATGTATATCTAGGTATTGCTTCTGTTATACTCATACCCCTCATTAAGGAGCCTATAACAAATCCAGCAACAATGTTTATTATAGTAATTATAATTCCTGCTATGGCATCACCTTTTACGAACTTGCTGGCACCATCCATAGCACCGTAAAAATCTGCTTCTTTTTGTATCTTTTGTCTTCTCTCCCTAGCTTCACCTTCAGTAATAAGACCGGAATTAAGGTCTGCGTCAATTGCCATCTGTTTACCAGGCATTGCATCCAAGGTAAAACGTGCGGCAACTTCTGAAACCCTTTCGGAGCCCTTTGTAATAACTAAGAACTGAATAATGATTATGATAATAAAGATAATAAATCCAACCAATGCATTACCACCTATAACAAAGCTTCCAAAGGCCTCAATAACGCTTCCGGCATTGCCATCCTGTAGTATATATCTAGTAGTAGATATATTTAGGGATAACCTAAAGAGAGTCGTTATTAAAAGTAATGATGGAAATATTGAAAACTGCAGTGGCTCTTTATTATAGATTGAAATAAGTAAGATTAGTAGAGCTAAGGAAATATTTAAGCTTAGCAGTAAATCTAAAACAACCAATGGTACAGGAATTATAATTATTACAATAACAGCAATTATAGCCACGGCAACAATAATATCGCCAAATTTCATCTTACTTCCTCCTAAAATAGTTGATTTCTAGTTCTTTAAGCTGTAAATATATGCCAACACTTCTGCAACAGCATGATACAGTTCAGGAGGAATCAAATCTCCTATCTCAACATTATAAAAAAGCTTTCTCGCAAGAGGTTTATTTTCATAAAGTGGTATATCATTTTCATTTGCTATCCTTTTAATATTTTGGGCAATAAGGTCTTGTCCTTTTGCAATTACCTTTGGTGCTGAATCTCCCTTATCATCATAAGCAAGAGCCACAGCAAAATGGGTTGGGTTAGTTATAACAACATCCGCTGTTGGAACATCCTGCATCATCCTGCTCATTGCAATTTGACGCTGCTTTGCCTTTATTTTTGATTTTATCTGGGGATCACCCTCGGTTTGCTTGTATTCTTCTTTTATTTCTTGCTTTGACATCTTAAGTTCTTTTTCAAACTCCCATTTTTTATATATATAATCCAGTACTGCCAAAATCAATAGGATAATAGATGCCCTTATGACAATATTAAATACTACACTCCATAAATATGCTATAGTCTGACTAAGCTCCATATCGAAAACGTTAATTATATTATTATATTCTTGAACTAAGTAGCTGGCAGCAACATACATTAGAATAGATATCTTCAATAAGCCCTTTACAAGCTCTACCACAGATTTCATAGAAAATATTCTTTTGAAACCGCTTATAGGATTGATTTTGTCAAGCTTAACCTCTAAGGTTTTAGTGGTAAATAGGAAACCAACTTGCATATAGCTGCATATCAATCCAACTAGTAAAGATGTGAATAACAGAGGCATTGACAGCTTAATAATTATCCATAATGTGTTGTTTAGTATATAAGAAATACTTTGAATTGTATATATGGAATTTACTGAAGATGCATAACCTATTATGCTGTGATAAAACTTATACATCTCACTGTACCAATATCCATGAATAAAATTAATAACAACAAAGACAAATAATAAAACAAGGGCTGAATTAATATCTTTACTTTGATTTACTTGTCCTTTTTCCCTTGCTTCCCTTCTCCGTTTAGGGGTTGCCTTCTCGGTTTTTTCTCCAGTAAATAACTGTAAATCAATTCTGAATTTTGACATTCAATCATCCTCTGTAAATAGTATATCTTTATATCAAGTGCCATTTAAAACCTCTTGAATATAATCAAACATAATTGAAAAAATATTGTTGAATATTCCAAAATAAAATGGCAGCACAACTAAAAGAGTAATTAATCCAATCAATAGATTGAGGGGCATTCCTACTATGAAAACATTCATCTGGGGCATTGCCCTTGATAAAATCCCCATTAAAACATTTGTGGCAAAAATGGTTATAACAATAGGAGCCGCCATTTTAAAGCCTAATACAAAGGAAGTTCGCAGCAGCTCAACTACTTTATCTACAAACAGAAGATTTATGTTATCATAGCCGATAGGTACTGATCTAAAGCTATAAATAACAGCTCTTATTAAAGTGTGATGCATATTTGTTGCTAAGAAAACCAGTAAAGCAATTGTATAATAAAAATTAGCAGTTATAGGCACTTCACCTTCGTCTTGAACACTCATAACACTAACTATTGAAAAACCTATGCTTCTATCCACCATAACTCCTGCAAGGTAGATGCCGTTTAGTATCAAAAGAGCTATAAAACCAAATATTAGGCCAATTAAAAATTCAAACAATATATAATATAATAGTTGATAGACATTAATAATATTTAAATTGTCTGAATATGAAACAAGTGGACTAGCTATCATTGTAAGCATGCCAGCTAATCCAATTTTTAAAGGTAATGGAATATTCCTGCTGCCGAAGATTGGTGTCAACAGAAAAATTCCACTTATTCGACCAAATACTAAGAAAAGTATTATTGCATTTTCTAATATATCCATTGAGTTTCTTCCAATCTAAATTATTAAATCCCTATACTTGTGATTTATTAGGGGACCAACTTTAAAGTTTAATAAATTTCAAATAAAAAATGCAGAAGCGTTCATTATTTTCTTTGAAATTTATTTTAAGTTTTAGTGTTGGTTACCTATATAACTACATGACAAAATTATTAATATTGGAAAAAATATATGTGGCAAACTCAGTTGCCCTCCTTAATAGCCAGGGACCTAAAATCACTAAAGCCATGAAAACTGCTAGAATTTTAGGCACAAAAGCTAAGGTAGCCTCTTGTATCTGGGTAGTAGCTTGGAAAATACTTACTGCTAATCCAACTAATAACCCCGATAGAAGTAATGGTGATGCAAGTAATATAACGGTATACATAGCTTGCTGTAATAAGTCCAGTATTACTCCTTCATCCATCTTAACACTCCTAATTAAATCCAAGTAAAATATGTTTGATAATTAAATTCCAGCCATCTATCATGATAAACAGTAGTATCTTAAATGGCAGAGAAATCATTACTGGCGGCAGCATCATCATTCCCATTGACATTAAGGTGCTGGCCACTACCATATCTACAACAATAAAGGGAATAAATAGGAGAAATCCTATTCCAAACCCAGTCTTAAGTTCACTGATAATAAAGGCTGGTATCAATGCCCTAGTTGGTACATCCTCAAGGGTTTTGGGTCTTTCTACACCAATAGTATTAATAAAAAGAGCCAAGTCTTTCTGCCTCGTCTGTTTAAACATAAATTCCCTCAGGGGTTTAACTCCATTTTCTGTAGCTTCTTCAAAGGAAATTTCACCGCTTGTATAGGGTTTAATGGCATTTTCATTTATATTATCAAAGGTAGGTGCCATTATAAAAAATGTTAAAAACATCGCAAGACCTATTAAAACCTGATTAGGTGGAGTGGTCTGTGTCGATAGAGCCCTTCGCAAAAACGATAAAATTATTATTATTCTAGTAAAGCTTGTCATCATAATTAATATAGATGGAGCTATAGTTAAAATTGTAAGAAGTACTAGTATTTCAATGCTAGAAGCAATCTCCTCAGGCTCCTGGGCTTCATCAATGTTTAGGCTCAGCCTTGGAATCGTAAACTCTGGCTCAGCATAGGCTGTATGGTTATCGAAAATAATACTAAAGCTGCTTAAAAAAATTATTGATACTATTATGATAATAAAATATTTCAATATTTTATTCATTTCTTCATCCTTACTATAAAATAATGAATTTCAATTTATACAATAGGCTATTTCTTTTTAAATTTCTCAAATATATCATTAAATGATATATTTTTTGTTACCGTCTCCTTTAGCTCAATAGAATCTAGCTTATCTATTAACTGAGCACCATTCTTACCTATATACATAAGATAGAAGTGATCCTCAAGCTGAACTAGAACAAGGGACTTGTCCAAGCTTAGGGGTAGTTTTTCTATAAATTTGAGATTTTTATTGGAAATACTCTGTTTATAGCCACCTGATAACAGCCTTGTAGTAAAAAACGCTAGGATTATTATAAATATTGATGCAAAAAGAAGTACGAAAGGATAATAACTAGTCATTTAGATAGTATTTCTCCCTTCATTTTAGCCAATTACTTTCTTAACAGCCTCTATAACTCTATCGGCCTGGAAAGGCTTAACGATAAAATCACGGGCACCGGCTTGTATTGCTTCAATAACCATAGCTTGTTGACCCATTGCAGAACACATAACTATTTTTGCATCAGGTGATATTTTTTTAATCTCTTTGACTGCTTGTATTCCATCTACTTCTGGCATTGTGATATCCATAATCACTAAATCAGGGGTTAGCTCCTTATATTTCTCAATTGCTTTTTGTCCATTTTCAGCTTCACCTAAAACCTCATATCCATTTTTTGATAGTACATCCCTTATCATCATCCTCATGAATGCTGCATCATCAACTATTAAGATTCCATTTGCCATTTATATTTCCTCCTTTATATTAACTGAACAAATTGCATTATACTGGTTTAAGATTATGATTTATTTTTTAATCTACTACCGTATATTAGTTATATAAGAGTTATGTAAATAACTCATTTAAAAAGTATTTAATCCTTTATGGGGATTGGTTATTTCAGTTATTCTAATCCCATAATTTTCATCTACAACAACTACCTCACCTTTAGCAATTTGCTTGCCATTAACGAAAATATCCAAAGGCTCTCCAACTAATTTATTTAACTCTATAACTGTTCCCGGGCCAAAATCAAGAATCTCACTTATCTGTTTAACAGTTCGCCCAAGCTCTACAGTTATTCCAAGGGGAACATCCTTTATAAGCCCTATATCACTGTAGTTGTTATGACCTGAATTCATATCGTCAAAGGCATCGAATTGCAGGGGTTTTACATTGACAGGATTATTATTAATATTTGTATTAATTCTATTATTGGTATTTATCCTATTGTTTGGCTGAGTAGGGGCATCATTATGAGCCATGCTATTTGTACTATTAGCATTATCTATCCCAGAACTATTATAATTAGCAGCTGGCTGTGGCGTATTTATCTCTCTAGGTATATTATCCATTGGACTGTCAACTCTAATATTATTTTTCCCCACAACAGGAGGAGTCTCCTCTATAGGTACTGAGCTTGAAGTCATGCTCAGTAGAGGTGCAACTAATTTTTTTGCAAATTCTATCGGTATAATTTGCATGATTTCACTATCTATAAGCTCTCCAACTGTCATATTGAAGGCTATGCTTACGATTTTCTGACTGCCCTTTAATGACATGTTATCGTAATCTTTATTAGATAAATTAACTTTAAATGCCTCTGGTGGTAAAATGTCTATTTTAGTATTGAATATCTCTGAAAGAGATGTACATGAAGAGCCAATCATTTGATTCATTGCCTCACCAATAGCACTTAAATGAATATCAGTAAGATCCTGAGAAACGTTTTGACCATCACCACCCATCATCAAATCGGTAATTATTTTTACATCCTGTTCATCCAGTATTAATAAATTAAATCCTTCAATTCCTTCTCTATATTTTATTCTTACACCAACACTTGGTATAGCATAATTGTTTGACATCTCATCAAGTGAGGTAATAGAAACCTTTGGAGTTGTAATAGTAACCTTTTGTCCTAATAATGTGAAAAGTGTCGTAGCAGATGTTCCCATGCTAATATTGCCTATTTCTCCTAATGCATCCTTCTCATCACCAGATAAATCTTCGTAGTCATCCTCAAAATCCGTAGGTGTTCCCCTAAGTAGAGCATCAATTTCTTCTTGAGAAAGCATATCAGCCATTCAGATCATCTCCTTCCTCTATCAAATCAGTAATTTTAATTGCAATTTTTTTCTTTTTAGTTCCCGGTTTTGCAAGAAACTTCCTTTGCTCTCCAACAATTACTGTAATATCTTCATGAACCTTCTTATCTAATTGTATCACATCTCCAACTTGTAAGTTCAAAAAATCACTAACTGTAATATTTGATTCCCCTATAACAGCTTTAACATTAACAAAGGTTTTTTCAAGTCCTACTTTAATTGCATCCTTTTCAATACTTGTTATTTCCTTACTATTTGAAGAAAACCATAGCTTTGTGTTAAGCTTTTGAACAATAGGCTCTAATACAAAGTGGGGTATACAAATATTTATCAGCCCTTCAACCTCTGAAATCTTTATGCTGAGGGTTATTAGGGCTATAGTCTCATTTGGAGATACAATTTGAGCAAATTGTGAATTTGTTTCTATTTTTTCCAGTGATGGGTTTAAGGTGATTATATTCTCCCAACACTCCACGAGTAATTTATTGATTTTTATTAGCACCCTCTTTAGAAGAGTTAATTCTATCTCAGTAAAGGTTCTGCTTTCCTTTAAGATACGTCCATTGCCTCCTAATACCCTTTCTATCATTGTGAATGCTATATCAGTGGATACATCCATTATTATTTGACCACTTAGGGGCTCAAAATCTATTATTCCAAGTACAGCAGGATCAGATATTGAGTTGCTAAACTCATGATATGTCAACTGCTCTACAGAAAGAACCTCTATCTGTATTAATGTCCTTAAATATCCAGATAAAAAAGTATTTAGAAGCCTTGAAAAGTTTTCATGGATAATTTGTAGTGTACGTAATTGATCCTTGGCAAATTTATCTGGTCTTCTGAAGTCATATTTTTTAATTTTCTTTTCTATTGTTTCTTCCTTAATTTCTTTGACGTCTACTTCTCCTGTGCTTAGTGCCTGCAGCAGTTCATCAATTTCATTTTGCGAAAGAACGTCTGACAATTACGTCACCTCCAATCCTTTATTGGATTATAAATTCAGTAAAATAAACATTTGATATATTATTGGATTCAGTGATTTCAATTACAGCACTTTTTATATCTTTTCTAGCATTTTGTTGTCCATCTTTCCCTGACAATTCTTCTAATGTTTTGTTTCGCAAAAGTTCAAGTGTACTATTTTTTATCTTTGATTTGTTTTTATTGAGTATGGAAACAAGTTCTTCGTCGGTATATTCAAAGGTGATATTTATTTTTAAAATATTATTACTTCCCTTTATATTAGTATACATTTCATCGAGTACAAATTCAAAATACTCAATTTCACTTTCGCCTTCAGCTTCTCTGTTATTAAGTACAAAAAAGAATACTAGTGCAAAAATTAAACCCAAAACCGCTAAACCAATTAGACTAAATAGTATAACCTTTTTCAAAGTCATAGAGTTGTCTCCTTTTTATTTATTTCTATATTACCTTAATCTATATTTTCATATCTCAGGATTAAAGGCTTGATGAGTAAAATAGCCAGCATCATGAGATGATGCATTTTTCGTAAGTTAATATTATGTACTAGGGTAATTAATAATTGGGTTCGCTTCTTTGATAATCTGAATTCATAATAACAATGTCGACCCTCCTGTTTTTAGCTTTATTGTGGGCTGTATCATTAGGTGCAACCGGGTGATATTTGCTATATCCAGAAACCGATAATTTCTCTGGGATCATATCTGTCTCTTCAATAAAAAATCTAGCCACATTAACTGCACGTATAGTAGATAATTCCCAGTTAGTAGGAAATATTCTACTATTTTTTATTGGGTCAGAATCCGTATGTCCTTCAACCCTTATAAACTTATCGGAAAGCTGTTCCTCTCTTAGCAGCTCCGATATAAATCTTAAGGTATCTTTAGACTGGGTCTTAATCTCTGCTCTACCTGAATCAAATAGTACATTATCATCAAACCTAAGCAGCAGACCTCTTTCATCAAGCTCTACGGTGATTTGACTTTCAAGATCGTGTTCCTCTAGATGCTCTTCAAAGCTTTCCTTTAAGGCTCTGAGCTCTCTTATTTCCTTTATATTACTTGTTATATTATCACTGAGTGTAGAGTTGTTTACAAATTGTGCATCATCCAAAGTTTTACCACCATTTAATACTCCTGCTGAGCCTTGAAAGGACTGCATTATGGCTTGAAACTTTTTTGCATCAATTTCAGAAAATGCAAATAGCAAGACGAAAAAACAGAGTAATAATGTTACCAGGTCACCATAGGTTGTCATATATTCAGGTACACCACGTGATTCTTCATCTTGTTGCTTTTTTCTCCTACTCATCGGTAACTGCCTCCATATCCTCTTTATTAGCCAGCATATTTCTAATTGAAGGAGATAAGAATGCCTTTAGCTTTTCTTCAATTATTCTTGGATTTTCACCTGCCTGTATAGACAGCAGACCTTCAATCATAATTTCCTTTATCAGTATTTCCTCTCTACTTCGCAGCTTTAGCTTTGTAGCAATTGGAATACAGACAAGATTAGCAAAGAGAGTACCATACAGGGTTGTAATCAAAGCAACTGCCATACTCGGACCTATGGTATCTGGGTTGTCCAATTGCTTTAGCATTGCAACAAGTCCAATTAATGTTCCAATCATACCAAAGGCTGGTGAAAGAGAGCCCATAGTATCAAAAATACTCTTACCCTCACCATGTCTTTCCTCTAAAAAAGCTATTTCAGTTTCCAGTATGTTCTTTACGAGTTCCGGGTCAGTCCCATCTACTATAAGCATAACTCCTTTTTGTAAAAATTTATCATTTATACTTTCAACAGCTTCTTCCAAAGCAAGTAATCCCTCTCTCCTTGCTATATTTGCTAGCTCCACTACCTTGCTAATTATCATCCCAGTCTCAAATGCATTATTAGAAAATGCCTTACTGGCAACTCTAAAGGCTAAAAGCACCTTTTTTAAAGGAAAAGCCACAAACGTAGCTGCAAAGGTTCCACCCATTACAATTAATACAGAAGAAAGATTCCAAAACCAACTGATTCTTCCAGCATCTAAAATTCCCCATACTATAAGAGCAATTCCTGAGATCAAACCTAAAATAGTTGCTAAATCCAAAGACTACACCTCATTTCCGTGATAATTGATACTGGGGGCATGCTGATAAACCCTCTTCTTATATTCTAATATTTTGACAATAATGTCGTCAATACTCTCTAATACGACAATTTTTCTACCGCTAGTCATGGATATCACTGTATTTGGTGTTGCCTCAACAAATTCTATAAGTTCACAATTAACAGCAAAGGTTTTTCCATTAAGTCTCGAAACATATATCATTTGAATCATCCTTCTTATTTAGCCTTTGTAATAATCTGGCCACTGGACCCTTAAGACCCAGTGGCTCTTAATAAATTACCTCTTTAGATTAACAAGCTCTTGAAGCATTTCATCGGTTGTAGTAATTATCCTTGAGTTTGCTTGGAAACCTCTTTGGGTGGATATCATGTCTGTAAATTCTAAGGATAAATCCACATTGGACATTTCAAGGGCTCCAGGATTTAAATCTCCAAAGCTTCCAGTTGATGGAGCACCAGTCTTTGGTGTTCCAGAGTTTGGTGTATCTATGAACATATTGCCGCCTAATTTTAATAATCCAGCAGGGTTATCAAAATCGGCTAAACCTATTGTGGCAAGAGTCTTTCTTTCACCATTAGTAAATATACCAACTACCTCACCGTTTGCAGATATCGTAAAGTCGTCAATTGTACCTGCAGCATTTCCCTGTAGCTGAACACCCTTTGCATCTGATGTGTTACTAGTTTGTTTAAGTATGGCATTATTATTATTATCTAAAAACATATTATCATTTACAACAAGAGTTAATTTGTCGGCACCTGGTATATCTAAGACAATGTCTTCATTTGCTGTAATTTGGGCATAGTTCTGATCTAGTAAACCAACATAACTCCCCGAGGTGTCAAATTGAACATACCTATTAGTCGCACCATAAATGGAGCCGCCATCTTCATCAAAGATTTCCATCTTCCTTATACTTCCATTTGTTGCAGTAGCCACTTCATTCCCCGAAGGTGTCTCAGTAGTTGTAGGGATAAGGTCTGTGAATTTTATAGTCAATGTATGTACATCACCTAAGCTATCGTATACATCTACAGTTGTGGTATACTCTAAGTCATTATAGTTTATATTTCCATTTAACTCTATTCCAGAAGTCTGAGTAGCTGCTTTAGTCTCTGACTTATTAATCTGTATAGGCTTCATATTTTGATCCAAAACCTTGTAGCCATTTGTAGCAACTAGAAAACCGTGCTTATCTTCTACGAAGTTTCCAGCTCTAGTGTAAAAGCGATTTTGTGCATTTTCATCGTTTGATAGAATGAAAAAGCCATTTCCATCTATCATAAGATCCGTTACATAGCCTGTGTTCTGGGTTGAGCCCTTAGAATGATTAACTGTAATTGAGGCTAAATTTACACCTAAGCCTATTTGCTGAGGGTTTGTACCTCCTCTACCGCCTTGAGGAGAACCAGCACCCCTTATGGTTTGATTAAAAATTTCCTGAAAATTTGTAGTACTTCTTTTGAATCCGATTGTATTAACATTGGCTATGTTATTTCCAATAACATCCATTTTAGTCTGGTGAACTCTTAATCCTGAAACTCCAGAATACATTGATCTCATCATTTTTAGTGACCTCCTATTTTACCGTAATTAATCTCCTCAGTCAGTCAGAGATTGAAGCTTCCTTATGAAGGTCCAGCTTATATGATTACGGCTCCATCAATATTTGTAAAAATATTATCCTTTAATTGTTCATCGCTTGCAGCGGTTATAATTGTTCTGTTTTTTACACTTGCTATGAATGCTTTGTTGTCCATGAGTATAAGGGCTTCATGAACGCCTTTTTGCTTAGCCTTTTGTATAGCACCGCCTAACTTATTTATCTCTGTCTTGGTAAGACTGATATTTCTAACCCTTAGCCTTTCCACAGCATGTTTTGAAAATTTAACATCGTCTTTGTTTTCAATACCTTGTAAAATCTCCTGGAAGGATTTTTTTTGTGGTATCGAATTGGGTTGAGATTTTAGTTTATTATTCTGCTGTAATATCAGATTATTATTAATTTTTATTCTGTTCAACTATTCACCTCCCATGAAGTATACAAGGTGTTTATTCACCACTTCCCATGTCATAGCCTTTTATAGCCGTATTTAAATTTATTAATTGGTTTATCATTTTTGTATCATTATCTAGGGAGTCAGATTGACTTACCTTAAACTCTTTAATGATTTCTTGTATAGATTCTATTGAGTTATATATTTCCGACATTGCTTTATTTTGATTGTCAATGGATTTGCTCATATCACCTAAAAAATCAAGCTTATCATTCATCACTTGCAGTTGCTCTAAGGAGCTGAATTGAGCCATTTGTGCAATAAACTCTTTATCTTCAACTGGGTTTAGAGGGTCTTGCTTACTCAATTGTACAGTTAAAAGCTTTAAAAAACTATTTTGGTCAAGAGTAGTATTATTATAGCCTTTAATGGGCTGAGATGGGTCTTTATGTACCAAATTGCTATTTATGTTACTCACCTGCGACATTTACTTACCTCCTTTTATCCTAAATAACTGATTGTAGAATTTAATCCATAGTTGTTATTACTCGTTGAAACGTAGGAGTCAGCAATAATAAATTCCTTTTTAATAGCCATCTTTTTCCTTTGACCCCTATTAAAGTATTCAAAATGGCTGTTACTTTGGTCAGAATCCTTATTAACCGAAACATCAAACTGTTGAATCTCAAAGCCCTTATCCTTTAAAGCATTTTTTAAATCCTCAAGATTCGACTCTATTGTCTCTTTAACCATTTGACTCTCCACATCAAACTTAGCAACCATCATGCCTCTATCAATTATGATTCTCATTGAAAGCTTTCCTAAGTTATCAGGCCTTAGCTTAATAAACATTTCTGATACTTCTTCTGAAATATTTATTTTTGCACTTTCTAAAATTTGATTAAAAATGTTAACATCCTGCTTTAAATCATTTACAAGGACTTTATCAATATTTCCTACAGAATAATCTTTTGATGCTGCAGCTTCAATATTCTTAAGCCCCGCCAAATCAAAATCTTTTTGATGCTGGTTTGATTCATTGCCATTCTTTTTTACTGGAAATAAATTATTATCCCTTGTATCAGTCTTTTTTGACCCATTTAACTCTAAGCTCTGCTCTGGCTCTTTATCTCTCTTTGATTCTTCAGCTTCAGCCACTTCTTGCTTGGTATTAAATTCCTCATTATCTGCTTCATCAATATAAGCCTTCTCATTTGTTTGAATGGACTGAGAACTATTCACCTGTGCCATTTTTTCATCACTGGATTGACTTGTATCAATTGTTTTATATGCTTGGTCAGTGCTTCCTTTGGCTTTAATTGTTTCTATGAGTTCAGTAAGCTCAGCAAGTCTCTCACTTATCTCTCCATCTAAATTCAAATTAGAATCTGATTTTAAGCTTAAGGATAGACCTTCTAAAAGAGGTTTTAACTCATCAGTGCTTATACTACCTTCTTTAAGTGCATTAGATATTGATTGAAGCTTTTCTTCACCTACTATATTATTTAATTGTAATAGATGTATTAACTCCTCCATTAAAGTATCTATTTCTTGTTCTTTGCTCTTGCTCTCTTCAATAATAGCTGGCTTATCTTTCTCAGAAGCCTCAAGGCTTCTCTCACTCTCCTTAGAATGCTTTTCATCAATTTCCTTTGAATACTTAGGTTGAGCTTCAGTATTTTTAGATATTTTTTGTTCTTCATTTTTTTGAGACAAAACCTTGCCAAAGTCTTTTTCTTCATTTCTAGAATCAGCTTCATTAGAATATCTTTTGCTGTGGCTTTGGGTAAACATATTTCTCTGCAAAACATGAACTTGGGCATCCATGCTATTCACTTTCATCTCACCTCCCTTCAATAGCAGTAGGTATAATCGCCTTTGAAGCTTACGCTTTCAAGGAAGGTATAAAAGAGTTCATTATCTTTCCTTGAAAACTTCATTAAGCTTAAAAAGGATTATAACCATATGAATTTATTACAAATTTGGCAATGAAAGTTTTTTTGTAATTTCAGATGCCAAATTAGTATCTAAGAATGCAAGTACTGAGGCAACCTTTCTCTCACTAAACTTCCTAAGTATGGAAAAGGCTAAATCTTCATCACTTATGGAAATAACTTCTCCATTCTTTAAATGGTAATTCTGTGGACTTCCACTATTTCTAATCATTCTTCTAATAAGTTCAGCAGCTTGAGCATCGTTCATTCTTTCGTAAACCGATGTAAGCTCCTCTACATTATCATCGAAATCTCTATAAACCTTGTATGCCCTTAGGATATCTTCTGTAATTAAATCTTCCTGGTTAATCAAGATTTCTTTTTCTTTTATTGTACTAATAAGCTCATGTATAAAATCTTCATCATCTACTTTCGCTAAAACCTGGGCACCCTTGACAGTCCCTATGCCCTTGTAAATAATGGCTAAATCATCAATGGTATATGTCTCAGAATTACCAATTATCCTCACAAGCTCATCGGCATTCTCAGTTGAGTAAATCTCTGAGGAATTTTCAATCTTTAAGTCATTATCCTCCATAGTGCTTAACAGTGCTTGTATTTCTCTTTTTTTTGTGTCGTATCTAAAATTATTTATTATTTGATTTTTAATATCTTCATCTAAATACCTTAAAAGATGGGCACTGTTTTCATTTTTCATACTATCAAAAACATTTGCAAGCTCAGTATAAGTCATTTCTCCTGAGTCTAAATTAGCCTGAATCTCTCTAATAGCACTAATGGTAGATAGGTTTTCAAAATACCTTGCACTATCAATTACTTCTTCTTCCTTTTCAGCATCAATCTGCTCAATAGTTCTTGCTAAAACATCCTTCTTAACAAGATTGTTTCTAACTTCCTCTATTATATTTTCAGTCTTATTTGAATTTAATTTTACCATCATCTGAATGATTTGATTATAAAGTATTTCATCTTCATTTTTAATTAAAATCAATTTATCACTGGCCCTGCTTTCATCAATTTCCACAAAGTATCTTGCTATGGATACCTTCTGATTATCGAGTTCTGCCTCTGTGGGAAAAGAACTAAAGTAATCTCCTAAAGTACCGGGTAAATTAACTAAATACTTATTGGCCTCCATTTTAAAATCATCATTAGTATAATAAATGACTCCTAAAATAAGTATCGGTGTTATTATGAATACAGTTAAGACTATTAGTATAATTTTCCCAAAACCTAGCTCTTTTTCTGTTTGATTGTTATTATTTGCCATTATAATCACCTATGTATTAAGCTATTTTTATAAGTAACTAACTGATCAATCGTCTTTTCTTCGATTTTTTGTAAAGTTAAATTGTATTCATCAAGCTTTTTTTCCTTCAGTTTTTCCATAATCTTCTTCTCCTTTACTATTTCAAGGAGCTCACTTTTAATTGCAGCTATTTCTTGTTCTTTTCTTTCTATAGCCTCATTTTGAAGCAGCATCCTGCTATTTAAATCATTCCTATAAATATCAAGACTTCTTAAAAAAACCAGTTTGCATCCCGATAGGGTATGTTTTCTTATGGTTTCTGAGCACTCCATATCCTCAAGGACTAGGTTATTAAGTCTATTTTTCTCTTTATCTAAAATTCCATAGGCTGTACCAAGCTTGGTTTTAACGTTATCTTCTTTTTTTTCCAGTAAAGATAAAATGCTTTCATACTTGAATTTAAATGCCTTCATCTATAGATCACCTCTTTTAATTTATATGTGAGTTATTTTAGAGAGGGTTTCTAAAGTATCCTCTAAACTCACCTTTTCATCAACTCCTTGACGTAAAAGTTCATTAAAGTGATCAATTTTATCTATAGCCAAATCAATTTTTCTATTACTTCCTTTTGCGTATGCACCTATATTTATCAAATCCTCAGCTTCTCTATAGACAGATAGGTATTCTCTAAATATTCTAGATGCACCCACATGGGACTCACTTGTGATGTTTGGCATAACTCTGCTTATACTATCTAGCACATCTATAGCTGGGTAATGTCCTTTACTAGCTAATTTCCTCGACAGAAATATATGTCCATCTAAAATCCCCCTTACTGCATCGGTTATTGGTTCGTTGAGGTCATCACCATCTACCAAAACCGTATACAGAGCCGATATTGAGCCTTTATCTGAATTTCCTGCCCTCTCAAGCAGCTTAGGCAGCATTGCAAAGACAGAAGGGGTATAGCCCCTTGTAACCGGTGGCTCTCCAACAGCCAGCCCTACTTCTCGCTGTGCCATAGAAAATCTTGTAAGTGAATCCATCATAAGCATTACATTCTTTCCCAAATCCCTAAAATATTCTGCAATTGCTGTTGCTATATAGGCAGCTTTAGTTCTAACTAGAGCCGGCTGGTCAGATGTAGCTACGACTAAAACAGACCTTTTAAGACCTTCTTCCTTAAGATCATTTTCAATAAACTCCCTTACTTCCCTACCACGCTCTCCTATAAGAGCTATAACATTCACATCAGCCTTTGTGTTTTTAGCAATCATACCCATTAAAGTACTTTTTCCAACACCACTACCTGCAAATATACCCATTCTTTGTCCCTTGCCGCAGGTTATAAGTCCATCAATAGCTTTAATCCCTAAAGGCAGTGCTTCAGTTATTTTATTTCTAAGAAGGGGGTTTGGCGGTGGATTGTCAACAGGATATTTAATATTTGAAATTATTGGACCCTTTCCATCAATAGGATTTCCCAATCCATCTAAGACTCTACCCAATAGGTGTTTACCCACATTAACCATAAGGGAGTGCCCCAAGGCCACCACCTTGCTGCCAGGCCCAATGCCCCTCATTTCACCTAGAGGCATTAAAATTACAATCTCACCTTTAAAGCCTACAACCTCTGCCTTAATGGCCTGTCTACCCTTCAATGGATAGATATAGCAAACTTCCCCTATTTCTACAGCCGGGCCCTTAGATTCAACAGTGAGTCCAACGAGCTTGGAAACTTTCCCACTATATTTGAATAGATTTACATCTTCTATGGCATCAAAATATTTACTAAAGAGTTCCATACTTCATCACTCGATTCCTAACAGTTCTTCATACATCTCTTTAACATTATTAAATTGAGTCCAAATACCACTATCAATACTTCCTGATGAAGAATCTATTATGCAGCTTCCCTTTGCTAAGGACTTATCCTGTTTAATAATGATGTCATTCACATTTTGGCTGAGAACTAAAATTTTATCTTTAATACTCATAGAGAACTCATAATCATCTGGGCTTACTCTCAGTACCAGGTCCTCTGTATATGCACACTTCTCTAATCCTGAACAAATTAAGCTTTGTATGATATCAGCTTCATCATCCACTTTTTTTCTTAATATTTTTTCAATGGTGGCTATGACAAGAGCCATAACCTCTCCCTCAAAATCTGCCACCATTTTCTTAGCCTCTGCTTGTATCTTTCTTTTAATAATTAATGCCTCTTGTATAATACTTTCAGCTTGCTTTCTTCCTTCTTCAAAGCCTTCACTCTGTCCTTTAAGAAATCCATCTTTCTTAGCTTTATCCATGATTTCCTTAGATTGCTCATATGCCTGTGAAATAATCATATCAGCTTCTTCTTTAGCTTCTTTTAAGGTTTTATTATATAATTCATCTATTTCATTCATTCTTTCTGAAATCAAAGCTTCGCCATTTTTGAGTTTTGTCTCTGCATCTGCTACAGCTCCTCTATTTCTCTGAAGCTTGTTAGGAGATATTTCAGGGAGCTTGAATTTATCTTTATCTAAAATCACCTGTGATGATTTGAAAACTCTAGACAATTATTTCATCTCCTCCACCACGTGATAAGATGATTTCTCCTGCATCTTCTAATTTTCTAATTATATTAACGATTTTCTGCTGAGCCTCTTCAACATCACGCAGTCTAATTGGTCCCATGAACTCCATATCTTCTCTAATCATTTCAGCCATTCTTTTAGACATGTTGGCAAAAATCATATCCTTTACTTCTGTAGTAGCACCCTTTAGTGCAACAGATAATTCGTTATTATCAACTTCTCTAATAAACCTCTGTATGGAAACACTGTCAAGGGTAATAATGTCTTCAAATACAAACATCCTCTTTTTGATTTCTTCTGCAAGCTCTGTATCTTGTATCTCTAATGTTTCCATAATAAACTTTTCAGTTCCCCTATCTACAGAATTCAATATGTCGACAATGGTTCCAACACCTCCAGTAGTTGTATAATCCTGTGTAACCATTGAGGATAATTTACGCTCTAAAACGTACTCTACCTCTTTTATTATTTCTGGTGATGTTCTATCCATTGTCGCTATTCTTTGAGCCACATCAGCCTGCTTGTCCTGGGGAAGTGATGACAAAATTTGACCCGCTTGATTTGAACCCAAATATGAAAGAATTAGAGCTATTGTCTGGGGATGTTCATTTTGTATAAAATTTAAAAGCTGGCTTGCATCAGCCTTTCTAACAAAGTCAAAGGGCCTAACCTGTAGAGAAGCCGTCAGCTTATTAATAATTTCTAAGGCTTTATTTGAGCCCATTGCTTTTTCAAGTACTTCTTTTGCATAGTTAATGCCACCTTCAGAGATATAGTTCTGAGCAAGACATATTTGGTAAAATTCCTCAACAACATCTTCCTTTTCCTCTGAAGATATTTTTCTCATATTGGCTATCTCAAGTGTAAGATCTTCTATTTCATCATCTTGTAAATGTTTAAAGACCTTTGCTGATTTATCTGGTCCTAAAGCAATTAACAAAATTGCCGCCTTCTCTCGACCATTCAACCCGGATTTTCTTGCCATGAAAAACACTCCTAATCTTCATTTAACCAGGATCTTAATAGCTGTGCAACTGAATCTGGCTTTTTATCTACAAACTTCTCGATTTGATATTTATAGCTTGATCTATCATTCATATCTATATCAATTTCTTCCACATCTTCATCTATTCCCGATGCAGATTCATCTAATATTTCCTTCATTTCTATCCTTCTTCTTCTTATACGCAAAGCTGCAAATACTATACCGACAACAAATAATAAACTTATAATTCCTATACTAACAAATGGTATATTTGCAGTAAAACCTGCTGGATCTTCACTGCTTATTGCCAATAAATTTTCTCCAGAAGCATTATTGAAATCCCTTGCCATTACTTCTACCTTCTTAGTCTCAAGGCCAGCAGCCGCAGATACAAGTCTTATTAATCTAGACTTATGGTCATCGGTTAACTCACCATTTTCAAGGGTGCTTCTATTGAGTATGATTGCAACAGTGATATCTTTAATGTTTCCTGACTCTTTAACAATACTTTTTCTTATTTCATTCAATTCATAATTAACACTTTTATTCTCTTTTGAGTAACTAGAATCATCTGAGTCAATTTCATTATACTGAGTTATTTCGTCGGAGTTTGAGTCGGTTCCGGGAACGCCCCCTACATTATTATTTTGTACCTCCTCCTTTAACTCCTGAAAGCTGCGTACTAAACCACTTTCACCTTCATTTGGCGTAGTAAATTCTTTAATGTCGGTTACTTCTCTATCGAAGTCAAGTGTAACGTTAAGCATTATATCTACATTTTCAGCTCCATATATTTTAGACAAAAACTCCCTAAGGCTATTTGATAGGCTTTGTGTTACTTCCTGCTGCATGTCCATCTTCTTATTCATCGAGTACCCTTCGCTGTCCACAAAACTATCGTTTAGCATAGTTCCCGTATTGTCATGTATGGATACATTGTTTAGCTCCAAGCCTTCAACGGCGTTTGCCACAAGGGTGACTATACCATTTACCTGCTGTTCTGATAGTCTAAACCCTGATCTAGGAGTTAAAAGTACCGATGCCTTTGACTTCTTTATATCTTCTGTTAAGAAATTCGAGTTGTCTGGAACCGTAAGAAGCACTGATGCTTTCTCTATACCCTTAATTTCTTCAATAGTCCTTGCCAACTGGCTCATCTGTACTTGTAAATATTTTTTTTGTTTATCATCATTAGTCATTGTTAAACTATTGCTGCTAAATGCATCCTCCCAAGTCATTCCACTTTGGGGAAATCCTTCAATGGCTAAGTCCATTCTAGCTTTATTTAAGTCTTTCTCGGGAACGGTGATTGCAGTTCCACCGTTTTCAGTTTCATATGAAATATTCATTTCTGTTAATTTTTGAGTAATTTTCCCTGATTCATCTAAAGGTAATCCACTATATAAAGTAACATACTGAGGTCTAGTTAGTGAGAATATTGCTAGTCCTAGAGTTAGTACTAAAAAAAAACTACCCAAACCTATTAATGTTTTTTGCTTTGTGTTAAGGGACTGGAAATATTCATTGAATTGGTTTCGTATTTTTGTTATTGAATCCCCCATTTATATCCTCCATTCATTGCTAAAGAAAAAATTTTATGATTAAATACTCAAGGTGGATTTAATAGTTAAAATCAAACCTGCATTCTCATAATTTCTCTATAGGCATCCATAACTTTGTTTTTTACTTCGATTGCAAATTGTAGAGCAATTTCTGATTTTTGTGCTGCGATCATTACATCGTGTACATTATCTATTTCTCCAATCGCCAATTTTTCGCCCATTCTACTGGCTTCACTTTCAAAGGCGTTGAGCTTATCAATTGCTCCAAACAAAAAATCTTTAAAATCACCATCTTGAGGGATTTGATTTTCTTTAATATTAATCTTCGGTGCAGCAGAGTTATGTATATTTAATAATTTCATGATTTACCTCCATTAATTAACGACCTATCTCTAAGGCTTTCATAGCCATGTTTTTGCTGTTGTTAAGTGCTGTGACATTTGCCTCATATGCTCTAGATGCAGAAATTAAATTTATCATTTCTGTAACAATATCTACATTAGGCATAGAAACATATCCCTTTTCATCTGCTTCAGGATGACCAGGATTGTAGACTCTCTTAAAAGGAGATTTATCTTCTATTATGCCCGACACCTCTACTCCATTTCCTAGACCCCCAGTATTTCTAGCTCCATTAAGAATACTTGCAAAATCTTCGCCTTCCTTTTCCTTAAAGACAGGCACTTGCCTTCTGTAGGGCTTACCACTACTTGTCCTAGTAGTATTAACATTGGCTATATTTTTTGAAATAATATCCATTCTCAATCTCTCGGCTGTCAATCCCGTAGCACTCGTATTAATAGAATTGAAAAAATTCATCTATCTATTTCCCTCCATTTGAAATCACCATTTTTATTCTGCTTAAATGATTAGATAACTGTGTAGTCAATGAGTTAAATTTTATAGTATTTTTAGCTAGCTCTGCCATTTCCACATCAATATTAACGTTATTATCGTCCTTCCTAAAGCTAGTTCTCGACTCTGTAGATATGACAGGGTCTAAAGAATCAAAGCTTCCAGTTGGAAAATGTTTCTCATGGGTTTTTGTAAGCTTATGGGAATCACTATTGATAAAATCTTTAAGTATTGAATCAAATTTAACATCCTGTCTTTTATATCCAGGTGTATTTACATTTGCAATATTATTAGAAATTGCTGAATTCCTTAACCAAGAAGCATTTAATGCTTTTTGATATATATGAATATTTCTATTTAACTTATTAAGCATTTTTAGCCCTCCAGATTTTTTATCCATTATGTCATAATTCTACAAACCTTGAAAAAAACCTTCTACAAAAAGAGTTTAATTTTTAACATTTCATAATATTATTTTACATTATCAGTCATAATTTGTTAATTGATTTTATAAGGGTTTTTAGCTGTAAAGTGGATTTAGTTCTAAATAACTATGTGCATCGACATGCTTCGACTTATATCGCTAATGCTTTTGCATCATTTTTATATAAGTATTATATTATTTTAATGTTAAGTAAATATTATATACTGACAGACCACAGCAAAATATTGAAAATAAAACTTCTCTGTCACACATCTATAAATAATATTACAATTAAATTTAAGTTCTGATAAAAAAAAGCCCCTCTTTTAAAGTGGCTTTCAGATTGTTGACAAAGTCAACAAGATGACAGGCTGCCCCGAAATCCGAAGTTCGAGGCGTGCTGAAAGTGAGAGGTCGCAGCGTATAAAGAAATACG
>JANQEZ010000063.1 GCA_028278115.1 Clostridia bacterium | reverse complement strand
ATAAAGACTGGGAAAAACTAAATCAAGGATAGAGCCTGAGCTCTATCCTTGATTTTTTATCTTAAATTACGTTATTTATTAAAAAAACTAATAGAATTGCCACATATTACGAACTCGATTTTAGAAGTAAAGCATTTGTACTTATATCCAAAAAGAATGATATGAATCAATAGGAACTATGGATACGAAAAGAGTCTTGACCTTGGAGACACGACTATACACCTAAGAGCCAAGAGCTGAGAGCTAAGAGCCGACTAAGCGTCTTCAGACGCCTTTGTCCTAATACTCAATTACAGTCATTTCAAACTGATTTTCATAAATACTCCTATCTCCTTTGAAATAGCTCATGTCAAGCTCTCTAACCATATTTTCATCATCAATACTTTTATTATAACCGCTGCCCAAAACAATATCTACAATAAACCATCTACCATTAACAAGCATCTCGTTCCATATATGAAGGTCTTCTTCGGAAGTCCCTTTGACTATTTTAGATTGTATATCGGAAGCCCTAAGTAATGCAGCAAATAGATATGATATCTCTTCACTGGTTCCCTTTTTCTCTGCTAAAACACCTTTAGCACTTCTTGGAATAAAGCCTGTGGGATTAGTATCATACTCTATATTTTCAAAGAGCCACTTAAATATTGCCTTAGCCTTATCGGATTCACCAAGGTATTCTTTATCTATATCCTTAGTTATTTCAGAAGCTAGGTTTTTAATTTCCATATCATCCTTCTCAACAAATAAGCTAGGGACGATATAGGTTATATCTTGGGTACTAGTATTGAGGACGCTAAATTGTAGGACTTTTCTAGATGGACTGTCTTTAAGTTCTGGAGTTTTAATCGTAATATTATGTTTGCCTAGTCCAAAGGGGGCATATATTGGGGCATCAAATTGATTGTTTGTAATAGATATTTTATATTCAGCCTTTTTATCCCCTCGAACAATTTCTACTAAAATATATTCTAAATCAGCATCGTCCCTTATTGTGCCTTTAAAACTAAACTCATTTTCCGTCTCCATGCTTGAGTATATCTCGGAACTGAAATTTATGCCATAGTCGAAAAATGCATCGTACTCGATATAATGCTCATTTTTAGTATTAAATGTGAAGCCACTGATTTCGATGGTATTAATGATATTTGATATTATATTTAAAAGCTGACTATCATTGGATTCTGAGTAATAAGAAAATGTTATTCTATAGCCATAACCAGAATGTATGAAATAGTAAATAGCTTGATTAACCTCAGGCGTTATGGAGGAATTCCTTAAAAATACCACATTTACATCAATATTATTAACATCTATCCTGTCGCTTCCTGTAAAAACTACTTTGTCCTTATATTCATCCAAAATAGAAGACTTACTTTCTTCAGTAAATTGGTCCAAGAGGAGGGTTCCTTCTTCTAAATTAATAATATCAACAGACATTTGAATGTTATTTTCCTCATCCCTGTGGCCAAATCTATTGGCATTATCGGATTTACGCCAAAATTCAGGTATCATGATTTTAACTCCATTTTCAAAAAACCTCGGTTTATAGGATATGCCATCTATAAGCTTTGTTCCTTGAAACTCCTCTACATCATAGTTTAATAAAACAGTTCTATTAATGTCATCCCAATCAACTTCAATCCCAAAGCTTTCTGCTATGAACCTTACAGGAACTAAGGCCCTGTCATTATTTATAATTGGCGGAGAGTCCAAGGGGAAGCTCCTGCCATTTCTATAGGCAACCTCATCACCAATGCTAAGCTTAATAAACATATCAGAGATATCCTTATACTTTCTATATCCAATAACGGTTTTAGTCTCACTCTTCCAATCAACCTGTGCACCAAGCTCCTCAAATATTGTTCTCATTGGAACCAAAGTCCTATCGTTTACGATTATTGGCTCTGTGTCAAACTCTAAAACCGTATCATTTAACTTAACAGTTACTGGCCTATGTACTTCTATTTCATCTAAAGTATTGGTGTAAGCATTTATATTTACTAGGCTTGTAAGGAAAAAAAATAATGTCAATAACAGTATTTTCTTTTGCATTACAGCACCTCCTTTTATATTTTTAATTCTATATTAAATATATCATAATGGCTTGATTATATGCCTTTTAATAGAAATATTTAAATTAAATGTATAATATGTGTAATAAAACTGTAATAATTAAAATATGAGTATCGTTTTAGTTATATATATAAATATGTTATAATGGTTTATGATTGGTAATCCACTATTCCCGTATAGAAAATCACAAAACTATATAGTGAAGCTTAATTTATACATACAGCATATTAATGTATATATTAAAATATCCGATGATTTTAGGGATTTTTAATATATATAAATTAAAGCTTTCACTGGTTTCTCTATATTAAATCTATTGCTTTAAAAATATAAAGTCTAAAAATTCCCTACATACCTTTTAAAAATTTGATATTATATAATAAAATAGTATTAAACTGTGTTTTTAATGATATTTAACCTAGAGGCTTATGGGAAATAATTATCAATAAATAGGATGAATACATTGAGGGGGCTTAATAATGGATAGGAACTTGGCGATTAATTTAGTTAGAGTAACTGAAGCAGCAGCACTTGGGAGTGCAAAATACATGGGTCGAGGAGATAAGAATTTAGCTGATCAAGGTGCTGTAGACAACATGAGAAGAATGTTTGATACAATGGATATTGATGGAATAGTTGTTATTGGAGAAGGGGAATTGGACGAAGCCCCTATGCTTTATATAGGTGAAAGAATAGGTGCATGCAAAGAAGATTCCCCTAAGGTGGATATTGCAGTTGACCCATTAGATGGGACTAACTCCGTTGCCAAGGGGATTGAACATGCAATTGCTGTTGTAGCTATGGCACCTAGAGGATGTCTTTTAGAGGCTCCAGATACATATATGTATAAGCTGGCAGTTGGACCCAAGGCAAAGGGCGTAATAGATTTAAATGTATCTGTAAAGGAAAATATGATAAATATAGCAAAGGCTCTTAATAAGGATATAACCGATCTAACAGTAACAATGCTGGAAAGAGAGAGACATGAAGATATAATTAGGGACTGTAGAGAGCTGGGCTGTAGAATAAAGTTATTTAGAGATGGTGACGTTGCAGCTGCCATTGCTACTTGCTTTGACCACACAGGTGTCGATGTTTTGATTGGTAAAGGAGGAGCTCCAGAAGGGGTTATAGCCGCTGCAGCTTTAAAATGTTTAGGTGGAGAAATGCAGGGTAAACTTACGCCAATGAGTAATGAGGAAATTGCAAGATGTGAGAGTATGGGGGTTGAAACAAATAAAGTATTGCTTTTGGATGACCTAGTTAAAGGTGATGAGGTTTATTTTGCAGCAACTGGAGTCTCAGAGGGAGATTTGCTAAGAGGGGTTAGATATTTGCCTAATAATAAATGTGTTACTCATTCTGTCGTAATGAGATCAAAAACCGGAACCATTAGATTTGTAGAGGCTATACATAATATGGAAAAGAAGCCTGAATATGCGAGATAGAATTAAAGGTTAGGACAAGGTCAAGATTGAGAATTTAGGTCAAGCTCTAGTATTTAAAGGAGTAAAGAGAAGTGACCCAAAGCTTAATCTTAACCTTGACCTCAACCTCATTATTTGGAGGTGCAAACTTGGATTCAGTACAATTAGAGAATAAAAAGATATCAGAATTGAGAGAAATGGCTAAAGAATTAAATATTAAGGGTTATTCAAAATATAAAAAAAATGAGCTCATAGATGTTATTTTAAAAAATTCCAAAGCAAAGGAATCAAATCAAGAAGTGAAACAAGAGGCAAAACAAGAGATAAAAGAGGAAATAAAAGAAGAAAAAAAGATACATAAAAGCATTACCAGAGAAAGACTGCCTAATAAGGTGAATGATGAGATAAAGAGAAATAATGAAGCAGATGTAGTAGAAGGTGTTTTGGAAATAATGCCCGATGGAGGCTTTGGATTTTTAAGGTTTCATAATTTCTTATCAAGTGAACTCGACGTTTATGTCTCTCCATCTCAGATTAGGAAATTCAACTTAAAAACTGGTGATAAAATATCAGGTATTACGAGACCAGCTAAAAGTGGTGAAAAATTTAGAGCTCTTCTATATGTCCAGAAAGTAAATGGTGATTCCCCTGAAATTGCTGCTAAAAGACCTAACTTTGAAAATCTTACCCCTATTTATCCAAATGAAAGAATGTCTTT
Source organism: Clostridia bacterium (assembly GCA_028278115.1). Taxonomy (GTDB): domain Bacteria; phylum Bacillota; class Clostridia; order Peptostreptococcales; family Caminicellaceae; genus JANQEZ01. The sequence continues at coordinate 928 of JANQEZ010000063.1, read as the reverse complement.
AGAATTTAACTCATCTGATCTTTCCATGCGATTAATTGATTTTATAGCTCCCATTGGAAAAGGACAAAGAGGGCTTATTGTTGCTCCACCAAAGGCGGGTAAGACTATATTGCTTCAGAAAATAGCAAAGAGCATATCTAAAAACTATAGTCAAGCAGAGATAATAGTACTTTTAATTGATGAAAGACCAGAGGAAGTTACCGATATGAAAAGGTCCATAGACGCTGAGGTAATATATTCTACCTTTGACGAGCTTCCAAACCATCATATTAAAGTAGCAGAAATGGTATTAAATAGAGCCCAAAGGCTAGTTGAACAAAAAAAGGATGTAGTGGTTTTACTAGATAGTATAACAAGGCTGGCAAGAGCATATAACCTTACAATACCTGCTACAGGAAGAACATTATCAGGAGGACTTGATCCTGCTGCCCTCCATAAACCAAAGAGATTTTTTGGAGCAGCCAGGAACATTGAAGAAGGCGGCAGCCTAACAATACTAGCTACTGCATTGGTTGAGACAGGAAGTAGGATGGATGATGTAATCTTTGAGGAGTTCAAAGGAACCGGTAATATGGAGCTGCATCTAGATAGAAAATTATCTGAAAAGAGAATATTCCCAGCGGTAGATATTAAGAAATCAGGGACAAGAAGGGAAGAATTACTGCTTAGCCAAAAAGAGCTGGAAACTATTTGGAATATTAGAAGGGCAATGAGCAACAATCCTGCCTATGAGGTTACGGAAGCTATAATAAATCATCTGATATCCACAAAGAATAATGAAGAATTTATTGAGATGATGAGAAAGAAAATATTGTAAGGCACAAAGTGCCTCAGATTGTTGACAAAGTCAACAAGATGACAGGCTGCCCCGAAATCCGAAGTTCGAGGCGTGCTGAAAGTGAGAGGTCGCAGCGTATAAAGAAATACG
>JANQEZ010000061.1 GCA_028278115.1 Clostridia bacterium | reverse complement strand
GTCGAATGGGGATCGGACTTTGTATCTATTTTCACATATTTAATAAATCTGTCTATCAATCTTTCCACTTTACTCAACTCCTCATTTATTTTTTACCTTCAATATAGCCTTTACTTTCATGAATATAGTTTTTAATATCTCTTTCATATATTCCCATAACTTTGATGATTATATCATTTTTATGTGAACTAATTTCTATTTCATCTATATTCTTTATAGGTAATGCACCAGTTGAAGTTCCAGTTATGAATGCTCCATCATACTCCTTCAAATCACTAAGTGATATATCTTTTTCAACAATATCTATATTATTAAGCTCAGATAACTCCATTATCTTACTCCGTGTTACACCCAGCAAAACCTTATTTGCAGGTGGTGTATAAAGAATTTTACCCTTTACAAAAAATACATTGGACCTACTGCCTTCTGTAATTCGATTATCTTGGTCAACAAGCAGGGCTTCAAATGCATTTCTTTCCTTAAGTTCTTCATCTATAGCCTCTCTAAGCTTTATATTAAAAGTCTTAGCATTTGGGGTTTTTCTTTCACTTTTATACAGTATAGTCTTTATGCCTTCTTCATACATTGCTTTAGGTGGGTAAAAGCTCTTTATGAAGTATAAATATATGTCCCTTAGATTTCTTCCATCTCCAGTACATAATATTTTCATATTTAAATTGTATCCCTTATTTAAATCTATTAATTTCATTATTTCATCAATTAATTCTGCATCGGTCTTATCTATATTTGAATCAATAAGCCCTGCAGATTTTCTAAGCCTATTTAAATGTTCTTTAAGGTATAGAGGCACACCATCTATTATTCTTATTACTTCATATATTGAGTCTTGCTTTGTAATAACTTCAGTGCTGGATTCTTTAACAGAACATATTTTACTATTATAGATTAAATATTCTAAAACGGCTTCCTTTATCATGACATCACCTCCGTTCTTATTATATAACTTCAAGTATTTATTGAACAGTATTTAATTTAAAAAAAGTGCTATACTAAAATGTCATAGTATTATCAGAGTAGTATTATTATACCTAATAATTATTAGCAAATAACATAATTTCGTAATCCATTTTGAAAAGCATAAGAGGAACCCCCCAACACAAGATTCCTCCTATAATTTAAATACTTATTCTATTATTTTATCTTGACCCCAAGAATCTAAAGACTTTCCTGTAAAGGCATCTATACCTGTATAGTATTCGTATGGCAGCATATAAACAAGTTTAATCTCCCAATCAGGACTATCAAAATTAGAACTATTGTTTATCATTCTATAAGAAAGCTCCGGTCTATATTTCTCAAAGAATATTTCAGCGGCATCTTCCTTGCACATAGATTTATCAGCTTCTGGAAACTCTATTTCATCATTCCATCGGTATCTTAATCCTACTACATTGCCTTCCTTAGTATCAATATCAAATGAGATACTATCATGTGAATAATATATTCCATTGACCTTTCTTTGGAATGTGAAATAATATTTCAATTCTGGCATTTTCTTACCATTACGATAACTAGTATGCTTTCTATATCTAGCCTCTGTATCTATATCCTTTATTTTACCTGGAAAATATCTTTCTAAGGCTTCGATTGCCTTATAATATCCCTCTTCCCATGTAATAACCGGCTCATAACCTTTTTCTATCTCCTGGTCAAAATCTTCATATCTATGTGCAGATATCAGTTCTTCTGTTAAAGCATCAATAACTATTTGTCCATGATTACCTCTTATAAGAACTTCTTTTTTCATAAAGTCAGCGGACCAGGCTTTTTTGCCTCTAGTTATCCAATAATCGTCGCTCTCAATATATCTTAATCTATCTATTTCATATCCGTCTCCATATAGCTCTAATATATATTTGCCAACAACTTCTCTTGCCCTATCTTCACTTATTTCTTTATTTTGCTTTGTAACTATTCTAGAACTTTTAAATATATTCTCTTTTCTTTCCTCCGTTATATCCTTTATCTTTTCTTCTTCCAATGACTTTCCTCTATAGCTAATCATTGTTTCTTCTTTTGCATCTACCATATTTCTATTTTCAAATTCAGGGTTATATATCAGCTTAGCTTCTTTAACTTTTTCTTGATAATCATATCTATTTCTAGATGGAATATATCTAAGAGTCATCTCTACATTATCTCTAATAATCTTTTCAGCCTGTTCCCTACCTATGATGTCATCTAGCGATGGAAAAGCAGCTTCCTCATCCCAGATATAGCTGTATTCTACAACCTTACCCTTTATACAATCTACTCGTATCAATATTTGGTTGCTTTTAAATGGAACACCATTTATGTGTCTTATATAATTAAAGTTGTAGTGCGTATTGCCTCTAAGTCCCGGATATTTGATTTCCTCAAGCTTAACTTCCTTATATTCATTAGGGTTTACCCTTTTCACAAATGCCTCTGCTTTAATCTCAGCTTCCTCTTCAGTTATCTTTGCTATAATAGGACCATCATTAGGTCCGTATTCATACATATTTATTCTGTTGACTTTACCATTATCAGCATTTATCAATACAGCTATGCTAATATTTGTATTTTCTTCATACCAATACAAATCTATAGACCATGAATGTTTTCTATCTGGTCCATAGCCTTCTCTAAACTCTATTCTTGATTCAAATTTTTTCTCATCTATTTCATATTCAAAGTATGACTTTAAAGCTTCCTTAGCTATTTCTAAAGCCTTATCCTTTGATATTTTTGCCTCTTTCTTCTTTATCTCAATATCATCTTCCTCATTGTCAATGTTAATTACCTGCATACCCTCACTTATGGATATAGTCTGGCTTTCCTCTGCAAAGACCGGTACAATAGACACTAAAAATAGCATCAATGATAGTGCTATTGCAAATATTTTCTTTACTTGCATCTCTACCCCTCCTATCATTTTCCATACAAAATAATTTTACTACTTTTTTCCTTTTTTTAATATATAAATACTTATTATTAATAAAATATTAAGATTTTTGGAATCACATCTAAGTTCACTTAGGATGAAAAACTACTTCTATAAGAAAAAAACAACTTGGTTTTCAAGTTGTTCAGATTGTTGACAAAGTCAACAAGATGACAGGCTTTTGAGAAATCCGAAGTTCGAGGCGTGCTGAAAGTGAGAGGTCGCAGCGTATAAAGAAATACG
>JANQEZ010000059.1 GCA_028278115.1 Clostridia bacterium | reverse complement strand
ATCCGAAGTTCGAGGCGTGCTGAAAGTGAGAGGTCGCAGCGTATAAAGAAATACGTAAGAGTTCTCACCTTTAGCAACAACGAAGAAATTCGGGTTTCGGGGCAGCCTGAGAAGACCCAATGGGACTTCTCTTAAACACATACAAAGGATTTAATTCTTCTTAAATCAGTTCCGAAATATACCCATCTATATCCGATCCATCTATATCCAGCAACAGATCTACGTCCTACGAATGTTAGATATGCCCAGAATTGTTGACCATCCCTTAGCCATAAATATACAAATTTGTGTCTGCACCGTCTTATGGCCCCTGGGTCAACGGCTGCTACACTGGCAGTTTCTTGGGGTATATAGGAAGGCGGTCTTCCTGGCGGCCCAGCTTGACCTCCAAAACCTTGACCTTGGCTGCCCCATGAACCTATAGGCGGTCTAAATCCTGGACCAGGCTGAAATATAGAAGGTGCTTCTCCAAAGGGCGGTCTTTGAAATCTATAATACACATCATCACCTCATTATTAGAATCGAAACTTAATTATTCATATATAGAGAATCCAAAGTAAATGTTAATTTATACATATACGTAAATTAATGTACATATCAAAATATCCGTTGATTCTGGGTATTTTTGATGTGTGTAAATTAAACTTTTGACTGGAATCTCTATAGTATTTATATAAAAATGAATAATTTGAGTTTAAGCTGTATTACATAATATTCCACAATGAAGGGATTTGTGAGAAATAATTTTTTCAATTTATTTTACAATTCTAATATATTTAAGTATTCATGCTATATTATAGTAAGCTTTTATCAATAGCATTTATACAATTTTCCTATTTCTCATTTGTCCAGAGCTTATCGGCTGCTTCTGCCCATTTCATTGATATACATCTGCATTTATCTGTAAGCTCTCTAGCTGATTCTTTATCATTTAATTGAGTTGAATAAGCTCCACATTCCTCCACCATTCTCCTCAGCTCATCTGGATTATCTAGCAAAGGGCATGGTCTTAAATGGTTTTTATTAAAGGGCTGATTATCTTTATACTTCAAAAATAGAGGTGATTTAAATGCCTCAAGTAAAGATACCTCTTTAATATTTGCATTTGAATAATGAACAAATGCACAGGGCTCCACATCTCCATTGGCGTTTATGTGGCAATATATCCTTCCACCGGCTATACATCCTTTTACATATTCACCATCATTCCAAAAATCCAAGATAAAGGCAGGCTTTTCTTCCCGCATCTCTCTAACTCTATGGTACATGTATTCCCTTTGCTCTGGAGCCACCAACAGTTCTAAATCTGCACTCTTTCCAATTGGTATGTAGGTAAAATACCACCCAAACATGCATCCCTTATCTATTAAAAAATCCACATATTCATCTGAACCAACAATTTCGGTATTTTTGCTGTGATAACAGGTGGAGAAACCAAAGATTACTCCTTCTTCTCTTAAAATATCCATAGAGTTAATTACTTTCTTATATGTACCCTTACCCCTTCTAAGGTCTGTGTCACTTTCAAAGCCCTCTACACTAATAGCTAATGCAAAATTCCCAACTCTGGCTAACTCCTTGGCAAAGGCCTCATCCACAAGGGTTGCATTTGTAAATGCTAGAAACATACAATCATCATGCTTTTCTGCTATCTTTATGAGGTCTTCCTTTCTAACTAAGGGTTCCCCTCCTGAAAATATATACATATATATCCCTAGCTCTTTTCCTTCTTTGATAATCCTATTTATTGTCTCATTATCCATAACATCAGATTTGCTGTACTCAGCCGCCCAGCATCCCTTGCAGTTAAGATTGCATGCTGAGGTAGGGTCCAATAATATTGCCCAAGGAATATTACAATCGTGCTTTTCTTTATTTTTATCCCTAATAGGCAGTCCCATAATAGCTGAATTGACAAAAAAGTTAATTAACGACTTTTTCCTAGTATTTGAATTTAGTTCCTCAAAGTATCTCCTTATGAGTAGCTTCCAATTGCTCTCCTTTTTATCACAAATTTCCTTGAAAAGCTTTATATTCTTTTTATGACAATCCTTTTTAGCCAATCTATCGACCCAATTCAATAGTTTTGGCAGATTTTTCATTGGCTCCTTTTCCACATATTTTATTCCTTCCTTTAAAACCACTGAACTAACTAATCCTTTAGCAGATTTCATAACATTGCCTCCTAAAAAAGTATATGCTATCTTAAATTTATTCTGTTTTATTAATACTTATGTCATAAAAATAAAAGTGTCTTTCTGAACTTTATTAGCTCATTAAATATAGGAGGCAATATCTTGAATAAAAGATTTCAATATATAAAATAACTAAAGGTATGACATAATTCTTTGAGGTGAATGGTGATTGAATAAATTAGCTAAACCTGCAATTTTATCAATATAATTTCTTTCTTTTTAAAGTTGGTTCCCTATATAAATATCAAAAATAATGGGCTGTCTTTTAAATTAATCAATTAAGCACAGCCCTAAGTATTTTTTGTTTACTTTTTCTTATCTAGAGTATGGCTTCCAAACATTATCTTATATGCTTCAAGCTCTTTTATAGGGTCTAATTCATCATCATCCTTTATATACTGCTCAAGACTAGGGCTTAGCTCTGCTGCCTTTATAATATCCCTCAAGGCTTTTTCTGTTTTATTAAGGTGTACATAAAAACATGCTCTATTGTAATATAAAACAGATGTATCCTCATTATGGACAATTCCTTTGCTTATTATCTCAACGGCCTTTCCATATTCCTTTTCTTCCTTATATATAATTGACAGATTCAAAAAACTATAGGGATAATATATATTTTCCTCTATAGATAACCTATAAAACTTCTTAGCCTTTTCCATATCTCCTAATTTTTTATATATAACCCCCTTGTTAAACATAGCTATGTAATGATTAGGAGCTAGCTTAAGTCCTTTATCCATCATGGCTAGAGCCAATTCATTTTTATCCATATCTTCATATATTGAACCTAAGTTAATATATGACCAAAAATCATTCTCATTAAGCTCTATAGCTTTTTCATATAATTCTACAGCCTTTTTCTTCTCACCGATTTCATCATAAATATTTGCTAAAAAAAAGTATGCTCTATCATAATAGGGATCTATTTCTATGGCTTTATCGTAATATTCTATTGCTTTTAAATTATCCCCTTTGTCATCATATAAAACCCCTAAACCGTAGTATCCCCTGCTCTCATACGGGTCTACAGCTATTACTTCCCTATATTTCTCCTCGGCTCCCTGTGTATCGCCTAATTCATCAAAAAATAGAGCCATATCTATTAGCAGCTCAATATCTGCCTTCCCGCCTTCAAGATTATATGCCTTTTTATAAAACTTTAGAGCTTTGAGCAGTTGGCCCTCCTCTTTAAATTCCTTTGCTATGTTTTTATAATTATTAATTCTATTTATATTGTTTTTCATTTTTCAGCCCTTCTATCTTATTTTATTTTCTATAAAAACTTCTAGGACTCAACTTGATTGTAGATATGTGACCCTAGAACTTAACATTTTTTTTTGAAATATTTCACAGACCAAAACTAAAATGCTTAATTTGGCTAATAGCTAACGGCTTACAGCAAAACATTAAAAGTAAAACTTCTAAATCACACATATATAAATTAATAAATAAACATGTCACAGATATAGTATAAAGGTTTTTTAACATAAATCAAGTAATTGAGCTCCTTAGCAATAAAAAAAAGAATACTTCTATTTCAAAGTATCCTCAAATAAAGTACTCATAGTCTGAATTTTAAAACCTAAACCTCATCCATCCTCTCTAATTCAACTGCGGCATTATATTAACTAGTCTTCTACAACTATGATTGTTTTATCTTCATTACAAATTATTCTCTTATTCACCTTATTTATGACAGTTTTTAATGACACCCTTCTCCCCCAAAGAGCTGCAAGATACTTTAATGTTTCATAAGCATAGCTGACCTCAAGCTCTCTGCCATCATATTCATGGGTAAGCAGAAGTGATCTATCCTTTTGAGAAACTTCTTCCACCTTTATATAAGGCATACTTCCCATACCTGCCATATTAGCCAAAGTATCTCTTATTTTTTTCCATCCATCCTTATCAGCTACTTCGTCAATAACATATTTATTTCCCTTTTTACTATATTCAAATATGTTAAGTTCCTCCGATAATTCTTCTGTAAGATACTTCCTCAAAAAAGATTGATCCCTTTCTAGTTTACGCACCTCAAATATTTTTTCTACCCCATATCTTTTTTCAATGTCTTCAAAAATCTTAAACCCTATATAATAGGGGTTAATGTCTCCATAAAAGGGTCTGATGACTTGGTTATGTCTATTTAAAAACTCTATATGAAGTCCCTGAGAAAGCTCCAATCCTTTTAAGATTTTATAATGCCAATGGCTGGCCCATCCTTCATTCATTATTTTAGTCTCTATTTGAGGAATAAAATATCTAGTTTCCTCTATTACTATATGAAGTATGTCCTTTTCCCAATCTTCCAATTCACCATATTCTGCTAGGAAGCTCATAATATCATCAGTTGGCTCTAAAGGTATTCTATTTAAGTCTGGATAAGGAATGTCTTTTTTATCATCAAGTGGCCCTTTAGGCTTTATTTCATTATAGTATTTCTCCAAGAGATTTTTCTTTTTCTCCTCATTGGATAATTCCTTTAATCCTGTAAACCTAGAAGTATGGTATCTGAGTGCATGTGCTGCATCTAATATCCTTTCAACCCTTTCATAGCCAATGGTAGGATCTTCAATATAGCTTCTGATTCTATCTGCATGATTTTTAAACATTTCCACCGTGTAGTCTGCCCTCGTTCCATCTATAAACAATCTATTATTTTTGAAAAAATCATTATGTCCGTATACATGGGCCATAGTAAGTATCTGCAATAATAACGTATTATCCCTCATAAGATATGCTATACATGGGTTGGAATTAATAACCATCTCATAGGCCAGCCCCTCTAAGTTATACCTATAAAGTGTTTTTTTCCTCTCATAGGATTTTCCATAGCTCCAATGTGGATAATGTGCTGGCATTCCTACATAGGCTTCATAACATATCATATCTTCATAATCACATATCTCATATTCCTGGGGATAATAATCAAGGCCACTTTCCTTGGCTATTTTAGTAATCTTTTTATCCCATTGCTGCAATTCTTTAATTGTATATTCCATCATAGCCAAATTATTATTCCATCAGACCTTGTTCCTTTGTTAGCAATTTCCTTAGCCCTGGAATAATATCCTCCTTTCTTGAGATGCTTACAACTGAAAAGTTTGGATATTTGACATTTGTCAGAAACTCAGATTTTATTGAGCTTGTAGGTACATATCCACCCACTACTATTTGTCCATAACCAAAGAGATTAGAAACCTCACAAAGTTTTTTTGCCGACTCAACTGCTTTATCATTATCTTCTCTCCAGTTATCTCCGTCACTACAATGGAAGGCATATACATTCCATACAGAAGGATTAAACCTTTCTTCTATTATTTCCAATGCTTTGTCATATCCACTACTTATATAGGTACCACCCGACTGTCCTTTATGGAAAAACTCATCCTCATTTACTTCCTTTGCTACTGTAGAATGGGATATAAAGATAACTTTAACATTTAAATATTTTAGCCGCACAAATTGATATAAAAGGAAAAAGAAGCTTCGTGCAATATACTTTTTAGTAATATTCATGGAGCCTGAAGTATCCATGATGCAAATGACAACTGCGTTACTCTCTCTTTTTACATCCTTTCTCAGGTGATAATATCTTAAATCTTCTTCTTTAAAAGGAAATCTTTCTTCCTCGTCTTTTCCAGATTCAGTCTCCTTTACTTTCCCCCTCTTAGAAGCTTTTTCCCTCTTTATCTTCTCTACAACTGATCTTTTCTTAGCTAAACGTGGCTTAATTCCCTTTCTTTGGTACCCGAGTCTCTTAAACTTCTTTTCCGATTCAATTTCATTAAACTTCTTTCTCTGCATATATGGTAGATTTAAATCATCAAACAGATAATTGATCAGTTCCTCAATTGTAATTTCAGTTTCATAAATATCTTCACCTTCACTATTACCGACCTGATCGTCGCCTTCGCCCTTTTCTATATCATCGTTTCCAACTATATCTCCTCTTTTTTCGTCGCCCTTTCCAGAGCCCACTCCTGGCTTATTTTTTCCGTATATGAATTTGTATTCCTTTATTCCTCTTATGGGTATCTTTATTTTTTTATCCTTTGTCTTGCCGATGATACTTTCTTCGGCAATAATATTACCTATATCCTTTTTTATGGAATCCTCCACTAGTTTCCTATGTCTTCTTCTATCTCCAGCAGAGCGATCTCTACCGCTACCGTCAAATTCTCTGAATATTGCCAAGCTTTCACCTCCAACTAAAAAGCGTTTAACAACGCTTCAGATTGTTGACAAAGTCAACAAGATGACAGGCTTTTGAGAAATCCGAAGTTCGAGGCGTGCTGAAAGTGAGAGGTCGCAGCGTATAAAGAAATACG
>JANQEZ010000039.1 GCA_028278115.1 Clostridia bacterium | reverse complement strand
GATTCCAGTCAAAAGTTTAATTTATACACATCAAAAATCCCTAGAAACATCGGATATTTTGATATGTATAAATTAACATTTACTTCGGATTCTCTATAGCATAAGCGAAAAGGAAATATCAAATACCCCCGGCAGCATGAACTAGCACAAGGGGTTAGATTAAGAATTTTAAAAGGGAGATGATAATATGGGAGAGAGCTTAACTAAGAAGATACTAAATTCACATATAATTGAAGGGGAATTACTTGAGGGAAAGGAAATAGGAATCAAAATTGATCAAACACTAACTCAAGATGCAACAGGAACTATGGCATATCTTGCTTTTGAAGCTTTAGAAATCCCAAAAGTCAAAACAGAATTATCTATAAGCTATATTGACCATAATACTCTGCAAACGGACTTTAAAAACTTTGATGACCATTTATTTTTACAGAGCTCGGCAGAAAAGTTTGGGCTTTACTTTTCTAGACCAGGAAATGGTATATGTCATTCGGTTCATTATGAAAGATTTGCTATACCTGGAAAAACCCTACTAGGCTCTGATAGTCATACTCCTACTTCAGGAGCTATAGGTATGCTTGCTATGGGTGCAGGGGGAATGAGTGTAGCAATGGCTATGGCAGGTGAGCCCTTTTATTTAAAAGCACCTAAGGTTGTGAATGTTTATTTAACTGGAGAACTTAAACCCGGAGCAGCCTCAAAGGATATAATTTTAGAGCTTTTAAGAAGATTATCAGTAAAGGGTGGATTAGGGAAGGTTTTTGAATATACTGGCCCAGGATTAAAGAATTTAAGCATACCACAAAGAGCAACCATTGCAAATATGGGAGCAGAGCTTGGAGCAACAACATCAATATTTCCAAGTGATAATGTAACATATAAGTTTATGAAATCACAGGGAAGAGAAGATCAATGGATAGAACTTTTACCAGATGAAGACACAGAATATGATGAGGTTATACATGTGGATTTAAATGAGCTAGAACCAATGATTTCAAAGCCTCATATGCCGGATAAAGTTGCAAAGGTGAAGGATTTATCTCATATTAAGGTTAATCAGGTGTTTATCGGGAGCTGTACGAATGCATCATATTCAGACATAGCTAAAGCAGCAGCCATATTAGAGGGGAAAAGTGTTCATCCTGATGTAAGCTTAAGTGTTGCCCCAGGCTCAAAGCAAGTATTTGAGATGATAGCTAGAGATGGAATACTACAAAAACTTATATCATCAGGTGCAAGAATACTTGAAAGTGCATGCGGACCTTGCGTGGGAATAGGTCAAGCACCAAATTCAGGAGGAATATCAGTAAGGACTTCAAATAGAAATTTTGTGGGAAGAAGTGGAACAGCCGATGCACAGGTTTATCTAGCCAGTCCAGAAGTTGCTGCGGCGACTGCAATTACAGGGTATATTACTGACCCAAGACTAGTTGCTGACTTAGACCCACTAAAAGGAATAGAAGAACCTAGTGAATTTATTATTGATGATAGAATGGTCATACAACCAGATGATAATGTAAATGGTGTAGAAATAAAAAGAGGTCCCAATATAAAGCCTATGCCTGTTAACTCAGAACTGGAAGAAGAAATAAAATCAAAAGTCATATTAAAACTAGGAGATAATATAACAACTGATGATATAATGCCAGCTGGAGCAAAAGTGCTGCCCCTTAGATCAAATGTACCTGCAATATCGGAATATGTTTTTAAAGGAATAGATGCACAATTCGCTAAGAGGGCCAAAGAATTTGGAACAAGTATTATAGTTGGTGGAGAAAATTATGGACAAGGTTCAAGTAGAGAACATGCTGCACTTGCACCAATGTATTTAGGTGTTAAAGTGGTATTGGCAAAATCAATTTCAAGGATACACAATGACAATCTAATCAACTACGGTATTTTACCTCTAAACTTTGAAAACAAAGAGGATTATAAAGTGATTAATCAGGACGACCTACTAATGATAGATAATATAAAAGAACAAATAAAAGAAAAAAAAGTTATAGTAGAAAATTTAACTAAAGGAATCAAAATTAAAACCGTATTAAATATTTCAGAAAGACAAATGGACGTAATCATAGCTGGAGGACAATTGAACTACGTAAGAAATAAGCATAAATAAGCTTTTAATTAAGGACAAATTCATTGAATTTAACCCCAGATTATTCATGGGAAATTAAAAGAGTATATACAGCTTTTTTCCATGAATAGTTTGGGTTAAACAACAAACTTATACCCAATTCCCCAAACAGTTTCAATATACTTAGGTTTTTCAGGAATATCTTCAATCTTTTTTCTTAAGTGACGTATATATACCATTATTGAATTGTCATCAATAATCGTATCGTTCCATACATTTTCATAGAGCTGTTGTTTCGAGAAAACCTGATTAGGGTTTTCCATAAAGAACTTAATTAACATAGTTTCTTTAAATGATAAATCTATCTCTCTAGAATCTTTATAGAGCTTATAAGTTTTTAAATCAAATTTAAATGGACCGCCAACTATAAGATGTAAATTGCTTTTTTTTACTTTGTTGAATTCTTTATAACGTCTAATATGTGCCTTAACACGAGCACAAAGGACGGCGGGGCTAAATGGCTTCGTTATATAATCATCTGCACCTAAACCCAATCCAAGTATTTTATCATGATCCTCTTTCCTACCGGTAACAAATAAAATAGGTACGTCTATCTTTAAGTCCTTTATTTCTCTAATCAATTCAAATCCACTGGTGTCTTGAAGCATAACATCTAAGATAATTAAATCAAAAGAGCTAGAGATAATTTTATTTATCACCTCATTGCCTGATGACGCCTCTTCAATTATATAGTTTTCATTTATTAAGCTTTTTTTTATCATTCTACGAATATAAGCTTCATCATCTACAATAAAAATTCTCTCATTAGCCATAAAATCACCTCTTTTTAGATAGTGTCACTTATTGAGAAAAGCTATACAATTACTAGCTAGAAAAATCTTAGAATAGCTAAAAGAACTTAATTTATTATGATTATAATACAAAAATAGATAGTTTATCAAATTTTATATTAATTATATAGGTATTTTAGGTAAAACTACAACTTATACACACCCCAAAATGC
>JANQEZ010000424.1 GCA_028278115.1 Clostridia bacterium | reverse complement strand
TTACTGTTTTAGTAATGGGACCAATCTGATCTAGTGACGATGCAAAGGCTATTAGTCCATATCTAGATACCAATCCATAGGTTGGCTTAATCCCTACTGCTCCGCAGAATGCTGCCGGCTGTCTTATGGAGCCTCCGGTATCGGAGCCAAAGGATAATGGTACAAAGCCTGCCCCAATGCTGGCGGCTGCACCTCCAGAGGAGCCTCCCGGAACTTTATTTAAATCCCAAGGGTTTTTAGTTTTCTGAAAGTGAGAGTTCTCTGTGGAAGACCCCATTGCAAATTCATCTAGGTTAGTCTTACCTAAAATTATTGCTCCTGCTTCCCTGAGCTTCTTTACCACTGCGGCATCATAGGGAGGAATAAAATCCTCAAGTATTTTCGATGCACATGTGGTCTTTACTCCCCTAGTACATATATTGTCCTTTACTGCTACAGGTATACCGCCAAGAAGTCCTAAAGCCTCTCCCTTGGCGATTTTTTTGTCTATTGACTCAGCACTCTTTAGTGCATCTTCTTCTTGAAGGGTTATGAATGCTCCTATATCACCGTCAAGTTTTTTTATTCTATCTATATATGCACCTACCAAATCCTTTGCCTTAAATCTCTTATCCTCAAGTCCCTTCTTTATGTCTTCGATGGTCATCATATCTAATTTCAACTCAATCCCTCCAATTACTCAATCACTTTGGGTATCTCAATACTTGTATCCCTCATGGTCTTTGCATTTCTAAAAAGTTCTTCTTTATTCCCAAATACCTTTATCTCGTCTTTCCTTAGTACGGATTTCCTTGTAGTAAATTCATTAATATCTATTTCATCAAGGTCTTCCCTCTCCATATTTTCAAAATGGGTCAATATATTGTCAAACTCATTAATGAACTTCTGTGCTTCTTCATCTGTTAAGCTAAGCTTAGCCAGCTTAGCTATATATATAACTTCGTCTTTATTTATCTTCAATTCTATACCTCCCTATGGTGTTATTCTGTTTACATCCCTTGGTAATAAAGTAGCTAAACGTATGTTGTCTAAATCAAGAATCTTCATGGTTATTCTCTCAAGTCCAATTGCAAAACCACCATGAGGCGGCATTCCGTACTTGAAGCTCTCAACATAAAAATCAAAATCCTCTGGACTGCATCCAAATTTTATCATGTTTTCCTTTAGCTCTTTATAATCATGTATCCTTTGACCTCCCGTCGTAATCTCTAAGCCTTTATATATAAGGTCAAAGCTCTTTGTCATACCCTCAAAAGTATCATCGGGCATAGTATAAACCGGCCTCTTTGATGAAGGATATTTAGTAAGAAAAACAAAATCACTATCATACTTCTCTTTAATATATTTTGAAAAGAGGATTTCCCCCTGTGCATCTATATTTCCAACTGGAGATTTTTTATCAAACTCCTTAAGTAATATTTCTTGGGCATCGGATAAAGTTATCCTTGGTATTTTATCTATATCTGGCAGAGTTATCTTATATCTATCAAGCTCCTTTTTACAGGTTTTTTTAAGGTGGCTGAATAGATGCTTTATAAAACCTTCCTCTAGATCCATTAGGTCGTTTTCATCCTTAATGAATCCCATTTCCACATCTAGACTTACGTATTCGTTTAAATGTCTCCATGTATTATGGAGCTCTGCTCTATATGCATGACCTATTTCAAAAACCCTTTCAAATCCTGCTCCTACCATCATCTGTTTATAGAACTGAGGACTTTGTGCTAGAAAGGTTCTTCTTTCAAAATAGTTAACAGTAAACACCTCTGAGCCTCCTTCGGTTTCTGAGGCTATTATTTTAGGTGTATGGATTTCTGAAAAATTCTTCTCCCTAAGATAATTCCTAAAGGCTTCGACTATCTCCTCTTGAATCTTGAAAACTGCTCTTTTATCTGGTCTTCTAAGGCTTATTGTTCTGTAGTCCAGTTGTTTTTCCAATGAAGCCTCTATTTCCTTTCCATTGATGGAAAAAGGCATCAGTTCATAATGGGTTTTTCCAACTACCGTCAGCTTCCTTACATTTACTTCAATTCCTCCTGGAGCCTTATCATTTTCTACAACCTCTCCTAGAACCTCCACGGCAGCCTCCTGCTTTAGAGTCTTTAACTTTTCACAATCCGTTACTACCAATTGAACTACACCGGACTTATCCCTTAGTAAAACAAAGGCGAAATCCTTAAAGCTCCTGATTTTATGCACCCATCCCTTTAATAGTACTTCTTCAATACCAGCTTCTTTAATATCGCTAATAAATGTCCTTTTCACTGAAATCCCTCCTCAAATTTTTAGCAGCTTAGTCACTCATGCCATACTAAAAGAGAAAGCATTAATTCGATTTGGATTATTAGTCTTTAGCCATGAAAAATACAAATTTCATTTCCCATTATTTGGGAAATAAAAAAACCTTTCAATCCCAATAAAGGGACGAAAGGTATATTCGCGGTGCCACCCTAGTTAACTAAACTAATAAGCTCTCTCAATCAGTACGGAATATAATAATACATATTCGATACTGTCCAGTTCATAACGGTTTGGTTCCGTCTAAGCCTACTCTCAATTACTGATTTCGGTTAGAAACTCAGAGATGTTCTTCAATATCCTTCAAGTATTGGCCTCTCACCACCACCAACTCGCTGAAACTCTCTTAAAATATCTACTCTTCTCATCACAGTCTTTAAACTATTTATTTATTGTTATACATTATAAGGTACAATATACAAAGTGTCAATACTTTTCTGAATAATTAAATAAAAGTAGCAGTAGCAAAAAAAGCTAAGATTATTAATCTTTAATGATAATAAATTTGTAAAATCTCTATTAAAAATATTGTAAAATCAAAAGGAGCTTAAGCAAATCAAAAATCTTATGGTTTTACCACAGCCCCTTCGTTCTCTTCACCAATACTAATAAGTGAAAAGTATAAATAAACAATATGATCCAAATTATATTTTTATATTATATATCTACTTAAAACCATTCATTATATTTTACACTTATTTCCTCTGTTACGTCCCATTCTAACTCGCCAGTTCCAGTATTTCTAACTTTATGAAATGATTCTAGTCTATAAGTTAAATCATCTATAGGATTATGATACTCTACAGTTGTTTTAGCAGTTCCAGAAGTATCTTCTACTTCAACAGTTGATAAAGTTTGAACAACGCGGAAATCTGTTCTTTCCCATAACGTTCCATTTGTACTGATTTTCCATATCTGATCTATACCATCTAAATTACTGACTTCTGTTGAAGCATATCCAGTAATTTTTTCTAAAATTCCATGGGAATTCAAATCATGGTAGTTTACAACCACATCCCATAATACAAGTGGCTGTACTTTATTTTTGCTTGAAGAAGATGAAGATAAATATCCTGTGGATGCTAAGTCTTTACTTTCAGTTTGTTCTACATTAAAGATTGGAATTGCATTATCAAAATCAATGTTAGTAGATTGTGCAAAACTTAAGTTAAAAGACACTATAAGAATACTTATTACTAAAAGATATGTTGCAAATATTTTTTTCATATTTTTACCCCTCTTTTTTTATTAAGATCATATTGTTTATCGGCTTAATTTATTAACAGTGTATTTTGAGTGTGAATAACATCGTCCCATAATGTAACGTCATTATAATTATCGAAGTCTAGCTTTCTAGTAAATGGGTGATTTACAATAAAAAAAGTTATTTCCTTTCCTTTGTTTTTATGATTGAAATTAATTTGTGTCGGTATAATATTTGACTCTTCAGTAGATACAATAAATTTTTCATACAAACTTCCATTGAATATAGGTGAAATTGTATTATCTTTGACAGCAAATATTAGTGTATTTAAAAATTTCTTATTATTTATATCTTCACTTAACATATTATTAACTCGATAATAAATGGGCACTTCTAATTGTTCTTCATTTTTATTAAAAATTACGCCCTTATATAAATCATAAATTTGCGTTTGAGATAGTCTCTCTATATCTTTATTTTCAAGGACACACATCGTCATCTCTCCAACTTTAACACTAGAAATAACAGATTTTTTTGCTTGTTGATTTTTAATATTCTTTTCAGAATTTAAGCTAATTACAGAAAATCTTTCAATGATATAATAATTTTGTTTATAGTTTGGTTTTAAAATAATCATACAATCATTAATATAGTTATTATCAATATTATAATTTAGTGTTATGTTAGTAGTAATAATGTTTTCTGATTTTGGAATGTGTATCTTTTGGATTACTTTGAATTCTGAATTGTTTATACTAAATTTTTTTTGTTTATAATTTGATAGTAAGATTACATCATATACTATATCTAAATTAGCTTGAGACGATATTTCAAAATTACTAGTTATTGTTTGTGAAGTTGTATCACTAATATAAATCTCAGATGTTCTTTCTTTCGTATCATTTAATAACTTAATTCTAAGTGCAGAACGTTTAACTGTTTGATTAGTATTTTTCATATTATTAACCATGAATAGCACAGCTATTATAAATAAAATTATTATAATAGCTAAAATAATATTTTTGTATTTCAATAAATTACTATTCATTTTTCCTCCTATTCTTTTTAAAAATAACATACTAGTAATGGTAAGAAAACCATTAAATATTTATTATTTTGTACTCTTTATTATTCAAGTAATTTTTTTACTACATTCATTTATTAATACTTTTGCAAAATTAATTGTTTGTCAGTATTTAACTTAACAAACGACACTTTAAATGACGTTATTTTATGAGCTAATAGTCTATATAGGGTTTTCAATATGAAAT
>JANQEZ010000420.1 GCA_028278115.1 Clostridia bacterium | reverse complement strand
GAATCCGAAGTAAATGTTAATTTATACATATCAAAATATCCGATGATTCTGGGGATTTTTGATGTGTATAAATTAAACTTTTGACTGGAATCTCTATATTTATACCCAAAAGAATGACTTACGTTTGCCACTAACTACTAACTATGAGCCAACAAAGTGTCGCCAGACACCTTTGTTCTAATGGGAGTGAAATCACTTGGATAAGATTAATATGGAACGAAAGGAAAAATTATTTGAGATTGCTTTAGATGAATTTATAGAAAAAGGATATGATAAAGCATCTCTTAATAATATTTTAAAAGAAGCTGGAATAAGCAAAGGCTCCTTCTACTACCATTTTAATAATAAACAGGAACTATACCTATATCTTTTTAAAACTATACATGAGATGGAGCATAAATACCTTAATGAATGGAGGGAAAAGTGTACCATTGATTATGAGAACTTAAATTTCTTTGAAATTTTAAAGGTTGAAGGAAGAGTGGGATTGGAGTCGGCTATAGAAAACCCTAAGGTTTATTTATTTTGGAAGAGTATACAGGAGGAGAAAAATCCTGAGGTCAAAAGGCTGATGGATAATGAATTGAATGAACTAATCGAGAGTGGTCATGCTGAAGATTATTTAATGCCCCTTATAGATAGGGGGCTAAAGAACAAGGATTTTAGAGAAGATGTTTCTAAGGAATTTCTTATAAGAATGTTATGCAATTCAATGATAACCTTCTTTAACTGCTTTATGAAGGAAAAAGCGGACCTTGAATTTGAAAATTTGGAGAAGAATTATGAGGACTATGTAGATTTTCTTGAAAGAGGTTTGGGTAAAAAGAAATAAGGGGGTGTGAATGTGGAGCAGAAAGCATTGATGATAGTTGAAGAATTAAATAAATATTATCAAATGGGAGAAGTAACAGTTAAAGCCCTACAAAATGCTTCATTTGAAGTCAAAGAAGGAGAGTTTGTAGTAATACTGGGGCCCAGCGGCTCAGGCAAAAGTACTCTACTCAATATCATAGGCGGCATGGATAAACCTACAAATGGAAAAGTTTATCTTGAGGATAATGAAATCACAAACTACTCTGAAAGACAATTGACCAATTATCGAAGAGGCAAAATAGGTTTTGTATTTCAATTTTACAACCTCATGGCAAATTTAACTGCCAAGGAAAATGTTGAGCTTGCCACAGAGATATGTAAAGACCCACTAAATATAGATACTGTCTTAGAAAACGTAGGGCTTGGAGAGCGGAAGGATCACTTTCCCTCACAGCTCAGCGGTGGTGAGCAGCAAAGGGTAGCCATAGCTAGAGCAGTTGCTAAAAATCCCCTTATACTACTATGTGACGAACCCACCGGTGCATTGGATTATAAGACGGGAATAGCAATTCTTTCCCTACTCAGTAAAATAAATAGGGAATACAAAAAGACAGTTATGGTAATAACACATAATGCTCCCATAGCTCAGATGGCTGATAGAATTATTAAAATGAGAAGTGGAAAAATAGTCTATAATCAAATAAATAATAACCAAATAGATCCTGAAAGGATTGAATGGTAATGAAAAAATTAAATGTTAGATTAATTAGACTCATGAAAAAATCCTTTGGGCAGGTGATTGCCGTAACGGCTGTAATAGTCGTAGGTCTTTTAGTATATACATCCATGAGAATGGCTGCACTTAATCTAGAAAGTACCTTGGATGAATATTATGATACAACAAATTTTGCAGACATGTATGTTCAGGTAGTCAAAATTCCCAGCAATGCCATAGATGATATAAAAAACAAATTTGGTATTACAAAGGCCCAGGGTAGAATAGTATCGGACGTAGCCCTTAGAACCGAAGATGGAGATGAGAAAGTCACCATAAGAGTTACTTCTCTACCGAACCACGAGGAGAAGATTAATGATATCTATTTAGTAGATGGTGAAGGAATAAAGAATAAGAATAAAGATATTTTACTGGTAGAGCAATTTGCAAAGGCGAGGAATATTGCTCCGGGAGATGTTTTAAAGCTCCAAATAAGCGGTAGGCAGTACAGCCTTAATGTTGCAGGTATAGTAGCAAGTCCAGAATATATATATCTTATGGAAAACGAGCAAAGCCTGCTGCCCCTGCCGGAAAAATTTGGAGTAGTCTTTGTATCCGACGAATTTGCTAGGCAGAGCTTTGGATTTGGCGATAGCTATAATGAAGTAATAATTAAGGTACAGGATGAAAATCAAATCGAAAAAATTGAAGATAGACTAGAAAAGGTTCTTAAAAAATATGGTGTAAAGAGAATTATTGTTAAAGAAAACCAGCTTAGTAATAGGATAATTTCCGAGGAAATAAAGCAATTAAAAAATACGGCCCAGGTAGTGCCTATGCTCTTTCTAGGTGTGGCAGCTTTAATTATGTCAGTTATGATATCTAGGATGGTTAAGAAGGATAGGGTTCCAATAGGCGTTATGAAGGCTCTTGGATATAATAATTTTGAGGTTATCCTGCATTATACAAAGTATTCCTTAAGTATGGGAATCATAGGCTCATTGATAGGAACAAATCTTGGAATGCTTCTGGCAGGAGCAATGACAAGGTTGTACCTGATGTATTTTAATATCCCACTATTGAAGACCAACTATTATTATAGATATACAATCATGGCTGTACTAATGGCAAGTGGCTTTTGTATTGCAGCAGGCTTTTGGGGTGGTAAAGATGTTTTAAAGATACTGCCTGCGGAATCAATGAGGCCCGAGGCTCCAAAATCCGGTAAGAGGATATTGGCTGAAAGGATAAAGCTGGTGTGGAATAATTTATCCTTTAGCTGGAAGATGGTAACAAGAAATATATTTAGAAGTAAAAAGAGGTTCCTATTTATTGTATTTGGAATATCCTTATCCTTTGGAATGTTGCTTTTAACCTTTTATCAGTTCAGTACATTCTTTACTATTTTCGATAAGCATTATGGAGAGTTTCAGAGGATGGATTATAGCATCAATTTCTCACAGCCTATGAATAAAAGTGTTATTAAGGACCTTGAAAACATAGTAGATGTTGATGCTATTGAAGGCAAGGTAGAGTTCCCATTTGAAATGAAAAATGGCTGGAAGAGCAAAGTTATCAATATACTTGGGCTAGAGAAGGATACAATATTCTATAGCTTTGAAAATCTCGCCGGTCAAAACATAGATTTGCCCCAGGAGGGAATAGTTATCTCAGAGAATTTAGCTAATTTTCTAGACCTAAAAAAGGGAGATACAGTTATTATTGACAGCTTTATACCTAATAGAGAGGATTTTAGTCTAGAGATAAAGGATGTTATACAGCAAAGTCTTGGAATAAATGCCTATATGGAGATTGAGCAAATGCAGTCAACCCTTTTGGATAAAGAATTAGTCACAGGTGCATTTTTCAATTCCCAGGATAATGTAAAGAAAAAGCTTATAAACTTAAAAAATATAACTAGTGTTCAGTCCTTACAGGATTTAAGAAATATATTTGAGCAGTTTCTAAATCTAACCATTAGCTCAATAAGTATACTGGTTGTATTCTCAAGTATTTTAGGCTTTGCTGTTGTATATAACTCAACAGTAATGGGTATATCCGAGAGGAGGCTTGAATTTTCTTCCCTAAGGGTTATGGGCTTTTCTAGAAAAGAGATATTTTGGATGATTGTCAAAGAGAATTTAGTAATGACAATCTTCGGGATACTGGCAGGAATACCAATAGGTCTAACCTTTATAAGGGGTGTAGGAGAAGCATTTAGTAATGAACTGTATACTTTAAAGGCAGATACGAGTCCTAGTACCTATTTACTTTCAATATTATTTACAATAATCTTTGTAATACTTGCACAATTATTCACTCTAAGAAAAATATATAAGCTCGACTTTATGGAGGCTCTTAAGAGTAGAATTTCATAGTGAGGTGTAGAAAATGAAGAAGAAAAATATAAAAATTATTTCTATAGTCTTAGTAGCCATAATCATCATCCTTGGCATATATTACAACACTAGAAACGGTGAAGCAGTACAGGCAGAATTATATGAGGTTGCTATTGGAGAGGTTTCTGATTTCGTAGAAGAAACAGGAACTGTAAAATCTAGAAATCAGAGGGTCATATATTCAAATGCAATGGGAGAATTAAAAGCTATCCACGTTGACGAAGGCGATCCAGTAAAGACTGGGGAAGTTATTGCAGAGATAGATTCCCATAAAATAGAGCTTCAAATGAAATCCTTAGAAGCTGAGATAGAAGGATTAAGGGCGACCTATAAAGAAGCCATAAAACCAGTTGATACAGCAATAGTATCGAAGGCTCAGGCAAGTGTTAATACCAGCAAGGTATTGGTGGATGAGGCAAAGAGAGCTTTGGAAAATAGTGAGAAGCTGTATAATGATGGTGCCATAAGCAGTGAAGCATATAAAACAGCTCAGGAATACCTTGTACTTCAAAGAAATAATTTGAAGGTAGCTGAAAATGAATTGGCATTGCTTAGAAAGGGAGTATCTGGTAACATAAAAAACCAATACGAAGCTCAGATTGCAAAGCTGGTTTATCAAAAAGAAATCCTAGAAAAGAATAAGGAAGATTTTATGATTAAAGCAACAGCCGATGGTATTGTGATGGAAGTCTTCCTAAAGGAAGGGGCCTATGTCCAGCAGGGCAGAGAAGTCTTAGAAATTGGAGATATTAGTGATATGTATATAGAGGTGGATGTCCTAGCAAGCGAAGTAGGAGACATAAAAGAAGAAGGATTAGTAATAATATACAGTGAAGACCTTAATATCGGAGAGTTAGAGGGAAAAGTAGATAAAATCTATCCCAAGGCATTCAGCAAGGTATCGGATTTAGGTATAGAACAGAAAAGAGTTAGAATAGAAGTAAGCGTCCCAGAGACCTCAAGCCTGAGAATCGGATATGAAGTTGACTCCAAATTTAGACTTTGGTCAAGAACCAATGTATTGATAGTCCCCGACAATACCGTATTTGATATGAAGGATAGTAAATACGTCTTTATAGTCGAAGAAGGAACAGCACTGCTTAAAGCAGTTGAAATAGGTCTAGAGGGCGAAGACTTTATAGAAATCAAATCTGGACTAAATAAAGGCGATAAAATTATAATATCCCCAAATGAAGATATAGAAGAAGGCATTAGGATTGAAGAACTAATGGAATAGAGCAAATTAGCTAATAGCTGACAGCTAACAGCTAACAGCTAACAGCGAAAATCTTAAAAACCTTATTTAAGCTTCCTTAAAACCCGGCATTCCTTGAATGCCGCTATCTACACAAAAGAATGACCCAAGCAGCCACCAACCAGCAACTACTAACCACGAACCGAAAAAAGCGATAATAATCGCTTTTTT
>JANQEZ010000418.1 GCA_028278115.1 Clostridia bacterium | reverse complement strand
AACTGCTGAAGCATCCATTTACCCTCTCAAAGGGGTTATCAATTACAATTCCATTTTTCATAATGTACTTTATCAGAAAAAAATTACTATCAGCATGATGCTTGCAAAGCTAAAATCCTTTATCTATAAAAGAGATAACTATAAAACTTACTGACCAGGGGATATATATGAAAACCTACTATAGATTCAAATTTTATATAAATGCCAGACATTCCGTAACCTTTAATAGCAAAAGCTCTAATATTCACCCCCATACTTGGGAAGTTGTAGTTTCATTTGGTTCTGAAACCTCGGAAACAATAAATTTTTCGGAGTTTGAAGGGAAGCTGGAGGAGTATTTCGTTTATTATGAAGGCAAGTATTTGAACGAGCTAGAGGCATTTATTGGAATGAATCCTACCATGGAGAATATTGGAAAAATATTATATTCAGACATAAAGGAATTACTGGAATTAGAGAATTTATATTTTAAAAGGGTGGAGATTAGTGAGAATCCTACAAGGACTTATATTATAGAAGCCGAGTAGAGGTGAAGCAATTGATATGGATTTTAGGTAAAAAGCTTAGTCAGCCAATAAAGCGTGGCTTTAAAGTATATATGAGAAAAATAGAATATTTTTATAAAGAAAATAAGGAAGACTTGAGAAAATTTCTTAGAAACCTTATCATTCTCATTGGAGCAGCATTATTGATGCTAAATATTATAAATCAGAGGGGTTCATATCCCTGGGGCTCAGATACATTTGGACATCTATTTAAAGGAAATATTTTATATGATGCCTTTAAAGAAGGAAGACTGTATGTAAATTATAATGAAAATTGGTACAATGGAATACAGCCATTTCGTTACTGGGCACCATTACCCTATTATATTTTGGCGGTTATTAACCTATTTACAAATGACATTATAAAAACATATAACCTTTTTATTGTCTTCCTCTTTATAGTGGGAGGCTTTGGGTGGCTCTGCTGGGGCTTCTATACCAAAAGACAAAATCTCGGCTTAACCCTTTCGATTCTTTGGTTCTTTGTTCCAGATAATTTAAGAGTACTGTTTTCAGAAGGAAACATACCCTTTGCCTTTGTTAACACGATAATTCCTTATATATTTCTTTTCTACTATAGATCATTAAGGGAAAAAAAGATTACTGATTACTTGAGCTTAAGCCTTTTAATGGGTGTGACAACTCTATCCCATGCAATGATATCGGCTATGATTGGAATTTCTTTATTTATGACTTCCTTTATAAGCTCAATATTTAATAAAAAATATATACAGAATATGCTGGTCATAGTATATGGATTTTTAGGAGCAATCCTGCCAGCCTTCTGGTTGTATCCCGCACTAAAGGGCGGGATATGGGGGCTAAACAGGGAAGCGGTTGCAAGGGTCATGGAGGGACTAACATATCCCTTTACAATTTCCCTTAATCCATTTTTAAGATTCCATAGTATAGAAATATATTACTTCGGATTAGCCTTTGCCATAACAGCTTTATTTGGCTTTTTTTTCTCAAATAAAAATGAGAGGAGCCTTTTTACTACTGCCCTAATAGTTTTGCTGGGAACCTCTAAAGCCGCTCTGCCGCTCTTACAAAAGCTGCCATTAAATCAGCTTTTTTGGATGAGAAGATTTACCTCCACAGCAATAGCAATGATTTTTCTAGCATTGCTTTTCTGGAAAAGCCTTAGAAGGAAAGTTTTAATAGTATTAATAATTTTTATCGCTATGGACTCCTTAGCATCCTTTGATGTACTTGGCTTTAACAGAGAAGCACCATGGGATTTAGCTAGTATATCTGATGCAGCTTCAGAAATAGCTGTTCAGAGGATTGGAGTATTGGACAGCTCCAGCTTCGGTTCCTTCCCAAGCTATCGCATTTCATATAACTCTACTGAGGGAGTCCATAATCAAGTCTTTGGATGGGCTTGGCAAGGGGCATCAACTGCCGAGAACATAGTCACAATAAACACTGCTTTAGAAAATGGTTATTACGACTTGATGTTCGACAGATCATTGGAGCTTGGAGCAGATACACTGGTGGTAAGGAAAAGGCTGATAACAGATAGAAAGCATCTTGAGAAGGCAGCACAAAGTGTAGGTTATATAAAGCATCAAGAAGATAAGGAAGTCATCATATATAAGTATCCAGTAGTAGATAAATTTAGCACCAAGGTAAATTATGATGGAATAGCCATAGGGAGATATTCTCCAAATATAGTATATCTTTTTCCAAAAATACAGACCTCTAAAAGTGAATACCTAGATGAATACACATTTGAAGAATTGAAGGACAGGAAAGCAGTGTATTTATCGGGCTTTAAGTTTAGAGATAAGAGAGCAGCTGAGGAGCTAGTATTAAAGCTTTCACGCAGTGGAGTAAAGGTGATAGTTGATGTTACAGGGTTTGATGGCTATGACTTTTTAGGAGTGAAGGCTGAGCCAATTACAATAAAGGATAATTATCAAGAGATATACTATAAGGATAAAAGATTGGAGATGAGGGGCTTTCCAGAGGAATATAAAAGCTGGAGGACTTACTTTTTAAACGGAGTAGAGGATACAGAAAGCTACGGAATCATTGATTATAAAATAATAAATTATATAGGTAAAAAGGATAATGAAAATCTAGTATTTATAGGGCTTAACCTGCCATACTATGCCTTCTTAACTAAGGATGAGTATGCACTGAAAATATTGGAGGATGAGTTTGGAATTACAGCATTTAAGCCGCCCCATAGAAGCTTGCATGGCTTGGAGCTTGCCATAAGAGAGAACATAATAGATATAAATAGTGACATCATAGATGTAATCCTTCCATTGGCAGCATTAGATGCGTTTGAAAGAATAGAGGGAGATTATGAAATAGTAAATAATCTCATATTTCTAAAAACCTCGAAATTAAAGCTTAAAATAATATATCCATATCTCAGCATAGGAATAATAATATCCTTGATATCTCTAGGGATAATAACAGCACTGTCAATAATAATTAAACGACGAGAATTAGATATAGATGTGTGACCCAGAAGTCTTACTTTCAATGGTTTTGCTATAAGCTATCAGCCATTAGCTATAAGCCAAATAGGCATTGTAGTTTTGCTTAAGAAATATTTTGAAAAAAGGTTAAGTTTCTAAGTCACACATCTATATGACCTAAGAATTAAAAGGCTAGATACTTATAATTTAGAAGCTTGACATAATTGTGTGATATTTCAGGGGGTAGGGGGTGAAGTAATGTATAAGATAACAATATTCCTATTAGTATTCATAGCTTGGTTTTTAGTATTTTTAGTATTTAAAAATTCTAAAATGTATTTTTTAAAATTTCTGGCAGGAAGTGTTGGAGTATTTACGATATGTATGATTTTCTTTATGCCCTATTTAGAAGGTGCTCTGAATTTATTGATTTCAAACACTTTAGCCATTATTGGGAGAGGTATAAGGATTTTCGAGGTTTTTAAAGATAACTCAATCATTTCAATAGATACAAAAGACGGAATTGTTGCAATGGTCATCAACTATGAATGTTCAGGTGTTATTGAAATGTTAGTTTTTACCTCACTTGCCTTTTTCTTTCCCTTTGGAGGATTTACAAGAAAGTCTCTGTCCCTTATATTTGGAAATATCTATATCTTTGCCTCTAATATCATAAGAATATTATTCATTGCTGGGGCAGTGAAGCTCCTTGGTGCTTCCTCCTATTATCTTGTGCATACCTTACTTGCAAGGATACTATTTTTTGGTCTTACGGTCTTATTATATTATTACACCTTTACATCTACTCAATTGAAATATCAAAAGGTAGGTGAGATTTAATGAACCAAGAGCTAGTAAGGGAGTTTATATTTTGGGGTATTTGGCTTGTAATTCCTTTAATTGTGGATATATTAACGGGTTTATCCAGTGGCTATGTAGTTTTGAGGAGATTCTTTAACAAAAGAGCATTAGAAGTTGACTTTTATCCACATGTAACCATATTAGTTCCAATATATAAATCAGAAAAAACCATAGAAAATTGTCTAAAGTCAATAGCTAATCAGAATTATCCCATAAAAAATCTACAAGTGTTTTTAATTAATAATGGTCCAAGGGATAATTCATACGATATATTTTGCAGATTTCAAAATGAAAACCCGAGACTTAGATTATGGTGGTTTGATTCCTCTAAGGGAAAGGCAAAGGCACTAAATAAGGGACTCTATATGTCTCAAGGTAAATATGTAATAAATATAGATTCCGATGGAGTACTGGATAAAAATGCAGTACTCAAGGTCGTTGAAAAGTTTGAGAATAATTTAGATATTAATGCAATGACGGGAGTCATTTTAATTGATAAAAGCTTAATAGAAAAAACAAAGAATATGCTTTTAAGAATCCTGCAAAGGTGTGAGCTGTTTGAGTACTCTGAAGCATTTTTTATAGGCAGGGGGTTTCAATCCCAAAGAAATAGGATGTTTACCATTGCCGGGGCATTTTCGTGCTTTAGAAAGGACATAGTCCTGAAAACACAGCTCTTTAATAATGAAACCCTGGGAGAGGACACCCATATGACATCACAAATCCGAGAGTTTCTAAAGGGACGGGTGGCACTATGTGAGGAGGCATTCTTTTATTTGGACCCCATTGAAAATCTAGACCGTCTATATATACAAAGACAAAGATGGCAAAGAGGTCAGGTTGAAGTATCATCCCTTTTCAGAGATTTAGCCAAAAAGAATAATAAAGGGCTAAAAAATGTTTTGAAATATACAATGGTTAAGGATCATACCCTTGTTTTTCCAAGATTAATATGGATTTTTGCCATGATGTATTTAGCATTTCTGGATTATCCTCTAGAGCTTATAATAGGTGCTAATATAATAATGTACTTAGCCTATGTCTTTAATTCTTTTATTTACTTTCAAGTGTCCAAGCTGTATCTAAGGGAGCAAAGGGATGTAAGAAAGTATATGGGCAGACATTGCTATGTAGTATTACTTTTGCCTTTATATAGATTTTTGAGCTTCTTAATGAGGATAGCAGGAATAATTAATTCCACAAAGGAACATTCTGCATGGAATACAAAGACATTTTCTGAGGAGAAAATGATAGTAAAGGATAGGGTCATAGGGAGACTGCATCTATATTATAAAGCAAAGGAATGGGTTAATAATGGCTAGAGAAATATTATACGTAGTTTTACCCTGCTATAACGAAGAAGATAATATTAGGAAGCTAGTTGAGAAGTGGAAAAATGAGGAAAACCAGCTTAGAAAGAAGAACATTGACCTGAGCCTAGTACTAGTCAACGATGGGAGTATAGATAACACTTTAAATATAGCTAATTCTTTAGGAGCCCTTTATCATAGTATAGAGGTGCTAAGTCATACTACTAATCTAGGTCTAGGAGAAGCAGTGAATACAGGAATAAATTATGTAATATCTCAAAATAATAAAGGGCTTCTATGTGTTATGGACGCAGACTTAACCCACAGCCCCTATTATGTACATTCCATGATAGATAAGCTAAAGGAAGAAGGTCTATCCTGTGTAATAGCATCAAGGTATAGGCGGGGTTCAAAGGTTGAAGGCTTATCATTAATGAGAAAGCTCTTGTCTTCCTTAGCTAGAATAATATATACATTTACCCTTAGTATTAAAGATGTTAGGGATTATACATGCGGATATAGGCTTTATGAAACCAAGGCTCTCATGGACCTTTCTAAAAAATATAATGGAAAAATCATTAGGGAGAGAAGCTTTGCATGTATGATGGAGCTATTATTTAAATTCGATAAAGAAGGCTTTAAGATAGGAGAAGTGCCCTTTGTCTTAAAATACCAGCTAAAGGGTGGTAAGAGTAAGATGAGGATATTTAAAACAGCTAATAGGAGCTTGATGCTTATAGGGAAACTAAAAAAACTAGTTAATGAGGGGATAATTTGAAAAATAAAATCATTTTTATAAGTATACTTTTATTAGTAATTATGATATCGGCAGTAGAAATATACGCTGCTGATGAAGTAAGATATATAAGGGGCATAGAGATAGACGGAAATTTTGATGATTGGGATGGTAAGCCCCATATCATTGACAATGAAGATGATATTAGAAGTGATTGGTTGAATTTTACTAAAGTAGGATATTTTGCCGATGACCAGTATTTATATATTTATGCAGAAAGACTAAGCTCAAAAAGCTTCTATCCCTGGAGATTTAATGTAGTTATTCTGAATGCAAAGGAAGGAAAGCAAAGATATGATTATATTCCTACAAAATATGAATACGACGATAAAGATAAATATTATCAGCCAACTAGATACAGAAAGAGAAAATATGCACAATTTCAAATAAGCACCGATTATTCCTATTATAGAAATAAAAAAGGAACTCCAATAGGAATAAGCTTTAATGGCAAAAAAATAGAAACTGTATTATTAGATAGCAATAGTAATAAGAGAATAGAATTTAAGCTGCCCTTAGATAAGGTGGGGCTTGATAAGGAAAATATAGATGTAAAATTCATGATAAAATCATCCTTTGATATCAAGTCATATAGAAAAGGACTATATCCCTATGATTGGGTTGCCGACGGAAAGCCCATAATCATAACAACAGGACCCACCTATTGGCAGATATCCTCTATACCATTTTTTATTATGACTATATTTATTGTAAAGAGAAAATATAGAAAAGGTCAAGAAACTGAGAATAGCAGCAAAGAAACAATCTGAGAATTTTAATAAAATTCTAATGTTGTATTGATGGAAAAGTCGGAAAATTATAGTATTATATAGGTACTAGGTGGTGAAGGTTAGATGCAGAATTTAAGCTTGAGAGAGAAAAATAACTATATAAACTATAATTACAAAAATTTCCATAGTCTTGTTGAAGCTCTTAAATATAAACATCTCTCCCTTTGGTGGGATTGCAAAGCTGATTTTCCAGAGAAGAAAATGGATATCAGCCCTTTAGATAAATTTATAAATGAAAGAAAGCTAGAGGGATTTAGGAAGAAATTTCGTAATCAAATGGATGGCATATCATCCATAGAGGAAATTGAAAAAACTGATTTATATGATAAAATTCTATCACTAATAAGAGAAGTAGAAAGTGAAATAATAGGATATGAAAATAGATGTATA
Organism: Clostridia bacterium; assembly: GCA_028278115.1. Taxonomy (GTDB): domain Bacteria; phylum Bacillota; class Clostridia; order Peptostreptococcales; family Caminicellaceae; genus JANQEZ01. The sequence goes on along the minus strand of JANQEZ010000418.1, from coordinate 1,134 downwards.
GATTTCTTTATTGAAAAGGGATATTCAAATGTCACAGATATGTTTTTAAAGGAAGCTGTAAGCTTTGATTCAAATATCAATGCCTACGATATCTTTCAGGCAATTAGAAATGTATGGATTATGAACAGTATTCAGATTTTACTTGACTGTAGGGTAAGCTTAACCCCTTCAATTTTTTCCTACAGCATGCTGTACCCATATAGTGACAACTTTTTAGATGATGCTGGTATTACAGCTCAGGAGAAGATGGACTTTAATAGTAGGTTTAGAAAGCGTTTAGAAGGTAAAGAAATTAAAGCCTCTAATTTAAATGAGGGTCATGTATTTGAGCTGGTTGAAAGAATTGAGAGTGAATTTGCAAGAGAGAAATTTCCAAGGGTTTTTGACAGCTTACTAGCCATCCATAGTGGTCAGGAAAAAAGCATTATTCAGCAAAGGGGAAGGCATGGCCCCCACGAAAATGATATCATAGGCATTAGCTTTGAAAAGGGAGGAACCTCTGTACTTGCCGATGGATTTCTGGTAAAGGGAGAGCTGTCGATTGACGAAGCTGATTTCATGTTTGGATACGGGGTTTTCTTGCAATTAATAGATGATCTTCAGGATGTTAAAGTGGACTTAGACAATCAGCATATGACAATTTTTTCTCAGCTTGCAGAAAAATGGCCTTTAGACAGACTAGTCAACAAGCTGCTGAACTTTATAGAATTGGTGCTGGAATCATCTAATATATTTACAACAGAGGAGTCAAAAAAGCTGAAAAAAGTAATTCATCATAGCTGCATTATTATGATTTTAGAAGCAATATCCAAGAATAAGAGAATGTTTACCAGAAAATATATAAAGGAAATTGAGAAAATATCTATGTTTAGGCTTACATATTTTAAAAAGCTTAAAAAGAAATTTCAAAGAAACTATTCTGGGAAGGATGTAGAAAATATCTGTAAAGCACTAAAACAAAAAAAAGCTTCATTGAAATCACTAAAATAAAATATCATAATCCTTTTGGCTTTATTTCACTCTATTGTTGGTTATCTATAGAGATTCCAGTCAAAAGTTTAATTTATACACATCAAAAATCCCTAGAAACATCGGATATTTTGATATGTATAAATTAACATTTACTTCGGATTC
>JANQEZ010000415.1 GCA_028278115.1 Clostridia bacterium | reverse complement strand
AATTTATGCCAATAGATAGAAGTAATGAGTTGGGTTTTATAACAAAGTAGAATTGAATTTAAACCTGACTAATACGTGTTCTAGCCTAACCCCGAGTTGCTAACCCCGAGTTGTGATAAAATAAGGTTAAGTTGATTTTAAGCTCTATCCATATTTTGGTATGATTGCAAATATAGGTAAATAGATAAGAGGTGGTTATTTTGAAAAAAAAAGTTTTATTTATATTATTATCTATTTTCACATTTCTCATAGTGTCATTTTTATTAATGAGTTCGATAGAAACAAATGGATTAATTTTAAATATTCAAAACCAGTCCAATGAATTAATAGAAGACATTGATATTTACCTTTATAATTCACAGAATAAAATCATGTTAATTGAAATAAATGATTTGAAAAGCTCAGATACAATCAATAAAATAGTACCGTTAGAAAATCAACCCAAAAACCAAGATTTTGCATTAGTTATCGATTTCATAACAAATGAGAAAGTAGTAGGTAGTTTTGCTTCATATCTTCCAATAATTACTGATAGATATGAAGTTGGTATTAATATATATAATATAGACAGTAGCATAATGGCTAAGATAGAATACAAAGATTCTTTTGTAGAAAATATGGACTATTTAAAAATAAAATAATATAGATATAAGCGGGGGAATATTTATGCTAGAATTATCGGTGTCAGGCTAGAACACGTAACTTCTTCAATATTCTATAACACATTGTGGATATGATTTTGTTATGTGGAGAAAGTGCCAGGGTTGAAAAGTTGAATTGCTAACATATTATTATAAAAAAAGAAGAGAAGCCTTAGGCGTTATATATGTCAAATATGAGTTATCTTAGGAATTCACTAACATCATAAACACTAACAAAGAGAAAGCTATTATTTTTTCATGAACTTTCTTTCCTTTGTAAAATAATAACATGAGAGCAAAAAGAAATTTGTAACGAATACATCATTTAACATAATATAAAAAGTTTGAGATTAGATATTTAGAACTAAGAAAAGTGATGTAACAATTACACAGTAGTTTATCTGCTTGTGAGATAATTCCCTAAATAATTTAATTTCTTATTTTCATTAAAAGAAAGAATCGATGGATATATTTGCAATATTTTAAACAATCTGTAAACTGAGTTGCTTTAAATACTATGTTATAATGAAATTATTATTAAAGTATCTCGAAGTTGTCTATATGGAGTATATCTATAAATTCATAAGAGTAGAGGAGATTTTATGTCAGAAAGTATAAAATTACAAAGCCGTGAATTAAGAAAAATTAGTACCAAAAGAGCCCATAAAAAAAACAAGAAAATTAAGAAGGTAGTGCTTAATATTTTTCTGACTATTATATGTTTAGGTCTTTGGAGTGGTATTGTATATTATGGATATGTCTATGCAAAGGATTATATTGACACATCTATAAATAATGTTATGCAAAATAATGCATTAGAAGTTAAGCAGCTAGGTGAAGAAGTGAAAATAGTTAGCTCTGATATTAACAGACTTCAAGAAGAAATAAGAGACCTAAAGAGAGAGGTTAGATATGCAGACTCAACCTTATCAGATAGTAATAATATTCAGGAAAACATAGAGGAAAGACTTAAGTATTTAGATGATAAGCTAATCAAGCTTCAAGAGAGTCTTAGAATCTTAGAGGAGGCACCAAATGAGAAAAATTAATATTTTTATTTTTTTCTTAGTGGCTCCTTTCCTAGCTCTAATACTAGCTAGTATGGATTTTGTTGAAACTTCTAGTGCTTTAAACCTACCTTTAGAAGATGTTCAAACAGATATTAAGGGGTTACATAAAGTGACCGAAAGTTTTTACGAAGATATTGTAAGCTTAGAAAAACAAATATATAAATTTCATGAAGTAGCAAAAGATCAACGTGAAACCTTTAATAAACAAGGCGATAAAATTACAGAGCTTTCTAAACTCAGTGATAAGCAGAAGAAGTTTTCAGAAGATATTTATGAAAAAAAGATATTAGAAATGCTGGGATCAGCAATAAAGGCACATATTTCTGATAAAGTTGAAATAAAGATTTTTGAGCTGAAAGAATTGGGCTACAGGGGTTATATTGCAAAGGTGAAGCTATTTGATCCCTCAGCCTTTAAAGTCGCTATAGCAAAAGATGAAATAGGACAGGTGGAGACAGTATCGAGTATGGCAAAGAGAAATAATGCAATACTTGCTATAAATGGAGGAGGATTTTTTTCAACTAAACAAAGCGGTAAGAAGTACTCAAAGATGACAGCAAATACTATTGTGGATGGTAAGCTTTTAGAGCCATTTTATCAAGATGGTGAGAATTTCTTCTTCGCTGGTATTAATAAAGAAGGACAAGTTATAGGGACGATTCCAAAAAAACTTGAAGACATACTGAGGCTTGACCCGTATCAAGGGGTAAGCTTTGTACCTATGCTGCTTAAGGATGGTAAGAAGATTCCACTTCCAAAGCCTTGGAAAGAAACAAAGCATCCTCGAACTATTCTTGGAAGATATAGTAATGGAGATTTGATTATGATAGTTATTGATGGTCGACAAGGAAAATGGAGTAATGGAGTTAGTCTCGAAATACTTCAAGATAAACTATTAGAGCTGGGAGTGAAGGATGCATACAACCTAGATGGTGGAGGTTCAAGCTCATTTTACTATAATGGTGAAATCTTAAATAGGCCGTCAGATGGAAGGGAAAGACCAGTTGTAAATAGCATACTAATTTATCCTTAAATGCAAAGGTTAATAAGTAATAATAAAAAAGAAAGGACCTTAAGACCAGCTAGTACAAAGTATTGACTTTTATTAGCTGGTCTGACTATAGCTTATTTAATGGTTATTTTTATAGTGACTAAGAGGTATGAATAACTCATGTGTTTTTACTTTAGTGAATTATTCATATATTCTAACTCTATAACTATTAACAAAGTACTTTATGATGTAAAATTATCAAAAATTGCTGAATATTCATTATCAAAAAGGCACAGATCTCTATTAGACGACCACATGGATAATAAACGCATATTAACGCTCTGAGCAAAATCCAGTAATGTCTGTGCATTATCCAAGGTAAAAGTTTCACCAGCAATGTCATTATCACCTATTAAAGGCGTTGCTCCTATCATTTGCCATATTTCATCATCACTTTTTTCTGGGTATAAACAAGAAAGTTGACCTTGAAGGGCGATAAGTGCATCTATAGATGCCTGGGCCATATCTTCTTCTACAGGTACAAAATCCATAGTCATAGCGTTAATCCCTGTTAAATTGACCCCTGCATCAATCATGGTTTGAACAACCTCTAAACCTCCTGAAGTTAGACCTGTAGTTGCAACAGGAAGTGTCAGCCATATTTCTATTGGTTCTGATAGCAGCTCATCTTGTAAAATTCTTAATGCTAAAGCATTTCTAATATTACCAGTTATGTCATCTACCCAAGCCCCCTCAACGTCAAAATCAATTCGCCTAAAATTATATAAATCAATTATTTCTTTATAGCAGTTTGCTAAGGCTATTTCATCTGTAGCGCACGTCCATATAGGGGTATTCGCCTGACCTCCAAATGAGGCAGAAACATCACCTCCCATAGCTCGTAACTGCTGAATTCCATCTAATTGAGGTACGCTACAAATATCAAAAAAGGTAGCCCATGTGGCTGTGCAGTTTGTAGGGCTAGCTGCTACGACAAATCCCAATGTATAGTATAATACACCTGTTTCTTCAGCAGTTGCAGCAAGGTCATAATAGGGCCAACAGGTTGTGCCTATATAGGGAGCAAATACGTTTTTTGGCCAAGGGAATACTCCTAGACCAACGTCTATATCTATCGTACATGATGATTGAGGCATAAAACCTGGAGGATAGGGTTTTGTAACTAATTCTTTGTTATCTTGTATTAACAGTTCATGTATTTGCTTTGCAACAAGCTCGGGATTTTCTAAAATAAAGGCTCTAGATGTTACAAATATACCTCTGTTGTTTCTTGTATTTAACCTCCTTAATTCAACATAATAAATATCCTCTTTTACAACCTGTACAAAATATCGTCTTTTATTAAATCTATTCATAAGTACTAAGTATTCAGCATTTTTAAATTTTAAAATTCTTTGCCTAATCCAACTATGTTTCTTAAGTAATCTTCTTACATTATCTGGTAGTAGAAAATTTGTAAAATTTGAACAGCATGATGACATTCAATCATCTCCTTTATATTATAAAGTACATTGCGCTTTTCTAGTAATCAGTGTATTCGGACTTGAGTACAAGGGTGAAGATATTAGTAAATAATGAGTTATGATTAATCAGATAATTTAATACGATCTAATTAATTGTAAAAATATGAAGGTTTTCATGGTGAAAAATAGAAATAAGATAAACAGTATAAAGGGTATAGGGTTTATATTATAAGAAACAAGGAGAAGGATTTTTATGGATTTTAGAAAAATAAACGAGGAGATATGGGACAAAAATGTTGATAATCAAGACATCTGGACAATGCCTGTTAGCAGTAAAGAAGTCATGAAGGCAAAAGAAGGAGATTGGAAAATAGTATTAACTCCAACAAAAGAGGTTCCAAGGGAATGGTTTCCGAAGGAATTAACAGGAAAAGATGTCCTGTGCCTAGCATCAGGAGGTGGACAGCAGGGGCCAATAATGGCTGCTTTAGGGGCTAATGTAACCGTTTTTGATAACAGCCAGAATCAGCTAAATCAGGACATAATGGTGGCTAAAAGAGATAATCTCATTATAAAAACTGTTCAGGGTGATATGAAGGATTTATCAATGTTTGCTAATGAATCCTTTGATTTCATAGTACACCCTTGGTCTAATTGTTATATTGACAATGTTCTGCCAGTATGGAAAGAAGCATATAGAGTTTTGAGGCATGGAGGAATTCTCATATCTGGCTTTGCAAACCCTATAGAATACATATTTGATTTGAAAAATATAAATGAAGATAAGCTTGTGGTAAGACATAAAATACCCTATTCAGATTTAACAAGTATATCCCAAGAAGAATTAAAGGAATTCGTTATTGGTCAGGGTGAAGCAATAGCATTCGGACATACACTGCATGACCAAATACAAGGACAAATTGATGCAGGGTTTTTAATTGCTGGCTTCTATGAAGATAAGGGAGGCACAGTCCTTGACTCGTATATAGAATCTGCCATAGCAACAAAGGCTGTAAAGCTTTAAATATAGCTTATTATAAAATTCAGATGTAAAAATAGTATAATTTTAAAATAGTGATTAATAGTTAAGCTAAAAGTAAATGTGTTAGTTATTTAAGTGAGAGGATATAAATTTTGTCCAAGGAGCATTATCATGAAAATACAAAAGATTAAAGCAGAGGATACATGGGAAATTAGGCAGAGAGTTATGTGGCCTACAAAGGATATAGACTATGTAAAGCTTAAGAATGACCAAAGAGGTATACATTACGGAATAATAGAAGATGGTAAAATCCTTTCAGTTATCTCTTTATTTATTAAAGGAGAAAGAGCTCAGTTTAGAAAATTTGCTACACTTGTAGAAAAGCAAGGGCAGGGATATGGCTCTAGACTATTAGCGTTTGTAATAGATGAAGCAAAAAAACTCGGTGTAAGCTATTTATGGTGCAATGCCAGAGTTAATAAGACAGGGTTTTATGAAAAATTTGGTATGGTTGAGACGGATAATATATTTGATAAGGGTGGAATAGATTATATTATTATGGAAAAATTTTTATTGTAAAATTATAACATAAAAAGTTTTTGCAATAATTGTATTATATTTTACACTTCAAGGAGGTGATACTGTGGCGTATAACACGATAGATTACCTTATCTGCTCTAAGCATAGACTACTTTCATGTATTTATATAATTATAAAGGCTTTTTGTAATCAACTTAGAAGTCAAATAAACTTAAAAAAGAGGCTGTTTGATAATAAGCTCATAACAAGAAATCCTTTATTCTATATAGCTGCGATTTGCTTAGAGGATAATTATACAGTAGCTATATAAACTTTATTAACATACTCAAAGTAGTCTTTGCTTCAATTCGGAAAAATGAATTGAAGGGAGCGGAAAAATGAGACATGTTAAAGCGGAAAATATATTACCCGATTATATCATTCAAATAATTCAAGAATACATAGACGGGGAATATATTTATATCCCAAGAAAGAATGGAAATGAAAAGGCTTGGGGCGAAAAAAATGGAACAAGAAAGAGACTTGAATACAGAAACAACAATATCTATAATAAGTATCTAGGTGGAAGCAAAGTAAAAGAACTGGCCAGAGAATACTATCTATCGGAAAATAGTATAAGGCGTATAATACGGAAAGAAAGAATGATAAATTATTAATATTATAGTATTACTATTAATTATATTTGATAGTAACACTTTTTCATTATAAAAATGCTCAACTTTTATACCGAAGCGTTTATGAATGTCTCTATCTAAGAAAATGATGGTATAATCAAGACACCTAATGTATATAAGCAGAATCAATTAGATTATATGGGAGGAATAATAATGAAAATAGAAACAATCTTAGCAACTAGAGAAACAGAAAATATAATAAAAAATCTATATCCCTTATACCTACATGACTTAGCAGAGATATATGGGCATCTGCCAAATGAATATGGAATATTTGAAGAAGAGCCTGTGAAAACCTTACAAGAGCAGTATGATGTACAGAATGCATGGTTTGAAAAACCAGGAAAACTATACCCCTTTATAATCATGGTTGACGGTAACCCGGCGGGATTTGACTTAGTATCCACTGGAGAATGTGCTCCTAAAAGTACAGATTACTATCTTTATGAGTTTTTTCTACTTAGACCCTATAGAGGAAAAGGAATAGCACAGGAAGCAGCAAAACAGGTATTTGATAGATTTAAGGGCAGGTGGGAGCTATATACTGGTCATAGGAATAATGAAAGAGCACAAAAATTTTGGAGAAAAACTTTAAGAAAGTATACTGGTGGAAACTATGAAGAAACCTGCGGAGAAACTTTTTTGAATGATGGACTAAAGGCTATATTTAAGTTCAATAATGAAACTGACAAGGGTCAGGCTTTAAAGATTTAAAGATGTAGGCTTTAAATTTTTAATTATTAAAGGAGTAGCTATTATGGATTTAAACACTTTAAAGAAAAGATGGATAGTAGAAGAAAGCAAAGAGTTTAAGGGATGGGATTTTTCATATCTGGAAGGTCGATGGGAAGATGAAGAATTACCGTGGGATTACGAGAAAATTGTTTGTCAGCACTTAAAAAAAGACAATAAGCTGTTGGATATGGGAACTGGTGGAGGAGAACTTTTGCTTTCATTACAGCACCCCCATATAAACACTTCGGTTACAGAAGCATGGGAACCAAATCTAAAGCTTTGCAAAGAAACCCTAGAGCCATTAGGAGTAACCGTTAGGCAGGTATTTAGTGATAATAAACTACCCTTTGATGATAATACCTTTGACATAATTATCAATAGGCATGAAGATTATGATGCCAATGAGGTTAAGCGTACTCTAAAAGCAGATGGTATATTCATCACCCAACAAGTAGGCGGAAAAAACAACAATGAATTATCAAGATTTTTAATACCGGGATTCAAATCAGATGTTCTTGATTTTGAGCTTAGTAAAGAAGTAAATAGGTTTAAAGAACTTGATTTTACTATTCTCTATGAAAACGAATATTTCCCATATGTAAAATTCTTTGACATAGGTGCCCTTGTATATTTTGCAAAAATTATTGTATGGGAATTTCCAGGCTTTTCTGTAGAAAGATGCTTTAATCAGCTTTGTGAGTTAGAATGGAAGATAAAAAAGAATGGATATTTAGAAACCTTAGAACATCGCTTTATAATAGCTGCAAGAAATAATAAGTAATCCCATTTTGCATAATGTACTTTATATATCCTACGATTGAATAAAATATACAAGCATGTTATACTATATTAATAATAATCTAAAGAGAGAGATGGTTTTCTATGAATATTGATTTTAATATTGTATATTTTTTATCTTTGTTAATGCTGATACCTGTATTTTCCTACGGGTTAGCTATTATATATAATAATTTAAAGAATATATTTAATGATAATCTTTCAAGTATATCAAGTATAATTTGCTATAGAAAGTACGTTAATTTCAGTAGAACTTTAATAGTATCAGACTATGAACCATTCCATAAATATCAGATTTGGAAATTGTATAATCAATACTAGCTTTCAAAATTATTTACTCCAATAGGATTTATAAAGTAGAGCTTAATTTATAAATATATGTATATGTTAAAGTTTTACTTGAATTCCTATAATAAATCAAAACAAATACAAAGGAGAGATAATTTTGGATATTATTATAACGTTATTTGATTCAATATATGGTTTTACTAATGATTATGGTGTTGCCATTGTAATGTTTACAATTCTGATAAAACTAGCTATGCTGCCTTTAACAGTTAAGCAAAAAAAGGCATTAAAATTAAGCCAAGAGGTATCCATTAAAGTTAATGAGTTAAAAGAAAAATATTCTAAGAATCAGGAAAAACTACAGCAAGAGATAATGAAGCTGTATTCAAAAAATAGAGGAATGTCACTTGGATTTTTACTGACATTTCTACAAATGCCAATTTTCTTTATTTTATATAGACTTTTTTCAACTTATATTATAGATACAAGTACGGTATTAGTACCTTGGCTGTCTACTTTATCCAAGCCTGATCCATACTTTATATTACCCATAATATATATACTTATACAAATACTACCTAGCCTTTTGCAGCACTTTAACCTTATTAAAAATGCTTCAATTCCCAAATTTACAACCTCTACATTAATCATGCCAATTGCTATAGCTATACTGGTTACAGCAAAATTGCCGGCTGCTCTAGGGCTGTACTTTGTAACAAGTAGTATAATTACAAGTATAGAACAAATTCTTGTGAAAGTTTAGATAAAAGCTAAAGCTCTAAAAAAGGGCTTTAGCTTTTTTATTGACGTAGAAAGTAAAAGTTTAGACATGAATAATCCACGCTATGAAAAGCAGAATAAACTTTTTTGTTTTGATTTATAATCGGATTATAGGGTTTTACCTAAAATACCTATAATGTATTTTTAAATGAAACAAAACTCGTCACTATGTATATTTGATTATCAATATTATATTCTGGGTACTATATATTGTGTAGCCTTTAAAACGAAAAAAAGGGGAAACAGCTTTATGGAATTAAGACATCTTATTAAAAGATATTATACTAAGGACTTAGAATATAATAGTGATATTACAGTTTATGACCTTTTTGAGTGGAAAAAAGTCGATGTAAAGCTTGTCGATTATAAGGAGGGTAAAACCCTATGCGATATGAGAGATTTAGAATTTCCAATTTCCTATAGTCAAAAGGCATGTGACATAATAGCGAGTAAATATTTCCGAAGGGCAGGAGTGCCTAATGAATATGGCTATGAGAAATCCCTTAAGGAAGTAGTGCATAGGCTGGTAGATTTTGGGGCTGTAGCGGCATTATCCCAAGGTCTGCTTGCCAATAGCAATAAAGCTATATTTTATGATGAGGCTGCTTATATGATGCTTTCCCAAAGCTTTGCGCCAAATAGTCCTCAATGGTTTAATACGGGACTTAAAAAAAGCTATGGGATTCATAAGGAGGCTGAAGGGCATTATTATTATGATATAGAAAAAGATAAAGTAGCAGAATCTAAGGATAGCTATACAAGAACCCAGGGGAGTGCATGCTTCATAATAAGCACTAATGATTCATTGCTAGGTCCAAAGTCCATTTCAGACCAGCTTGTGACAGAAACTAGGCTGTTCAAGCATGGTTCAGGGACTGGAACAAACTTTAGCACCCTAAGAGCAAAGGGTGAGCACCTTTCTGGAGGAGGGACTTCATCAGGGGTAATGAGTTTCTTAAAGGTATTTGATAGAAATGCAGGAGCCATTAAAAGCGGTGGAACGACCAGAAGAGCAGCAAAGATTGTTAGCTTAGATGCAGACCATCCTGAAATCTATGATTTCATAAGATGGAAGGCAAAAGAAGAGGATAAAGTGGCAGCACTTGGGAAAATGGGCTATGACACCGATTTTAACGGAGAGGCATATGAAACGGTATCGGGACAAAACTCCAACAATTCTGTGAGATTCACAAATGAATTCATGAGGAAGATAACTGGGATAGAAAAGGATACCTCTTGGGAGCTTAAAGGTAGAGTCGACCCAAGCATTAATACAACAATTAATGCCAAGGAATTATGGAAGGAATTCAATTATGCAGCATGGAGATGTGCAGACCCAGCACCTCAATTTCATGACATCATAAACTTCTGGAATACTTGCCCCTTAGGGGAAGATGGAAAGGCAGAAAGTATCGAGGCTTCAAATCCATGCAGTGAATATCACTTTTTAAATGATACTGCGTGCAATTTAGCAAGCATTAATGCAATCAAATTTTATGATTATGAAAACAATAAATTCAATATTGAAGGATTTTTACATACAATATCCCTAGTTCAAATAGTTCTTGAAGCAACCATTCATTGGGGACAATTTCCCACAGCGGATATAGCTAGAAGAAGTTATTATTTTAGAACAACAGGCATTGGCATAGCTAATACAGGGGCTTTGCATATGATGATGACCCATCCCTATGATTCAGATGAGGCAAGAGCAATTGGGGCTGCACTTATGGGAATAATTACAGGACAGTCATATTATGTATCCTCATTAATGGCTAAGTCAATTGGAGCATTTTCAAAATATGAAATTAACAAGGAACATATGCTTAGAGTTATAAGAAATCATTGTCGCGTAGCAGGAGTCATGGATGATTCATTTGAAAGCTTAGATTATAAGCCAGTAATAGTTGAGCACAGTGTACTGGACTCAAGTGGATTTGCAGACCTTAGTAATACTCTAAAAAGTGTATGGCTTAAAGCGCTTGAATCCGGTGAAATATATGGATATAGAAATGCACAGGTGTCGGTTGTTGCTCCAACGGGTACTATTTCTCTGGCTATGGATTGTACCACCACAAGCATTGAGCCCTTCTTTGCCCATGTAGTATATAAAAAACTGGTGGGAGGAGGCTTTATAGAAATAGTAAACCCATATATAAAATACGCTCTTCAAAGACTTGGATATACTCCGCAGCAAATTAAAGATATTGAAGATTATGTACTCAGAAAAGAGAGTATTACTGAAAATGGATACAGTTATGAGAAAATTGCTGATGGAAAAATAGAAGGAGCTCCCCATTTAAAGGAAGAGCATTACAAAATATTTGATACTGCCAATAGCTGCGGCAGTGGTAAGAGGTCAATAGACCCTATGGGACATGTGAAATATGTTTCAGCCTTAACACCCCTTGTATCAGGTGCCATAAGTAAAACAGTCAATCTGCCAAGAAATGCTACAATAGAAGATTTTGAAAATGTACATATAAAATCATGGGAGCTTGGTGTAAAATGTATAGCCCTTTATCGTGATGGGTGCAAGGAGAGTCAGCCTCTAAATTCTTCAAAAGATAATGGTGTAAAGAGTTTGGAGGATATGTCTTACTTAGAGCTCTTAAAATATGCAAAGAATATCGAAGAAAAATACAAAGAGATGAAATTAAATAGAGAAAAGGAAGTAGCAGATATATTGGAAGTAGAAAATAAGCCAATTAAGGGATATAGAGAGGTAATTTGTTTAAGCTGTGGAAGTAAATCTATGGTTCCCAATGGAAGCTGCTATATTTGCTTAAACTGTGGAAGTAGTACGGGTTGCAGCTAATAAAAAAATTTTGCTTAAGTGAAATTCATCTGGAGTTTTAACTTAGTATAACTATAGAGATTCCAGTCAAAAGTTTAATTTATACACATCAAAAATCCCTAGAAACATCGGATATTTTGATATGTATAAATTAACATTTACTTCGGATTC
>JANQEZ010000405.1 GCA_028278115.1 Clostridia bacterium | reverse complement strand
TGTAGATATAAAGCAAGGATTTATAAAAAACTTATCTTTTTTGAAAAATTTTTTTATTGTTTAGCTATATTAGCAGAATATAGTTTATAATAAAAATATATTCAACATGTTAAGTAAGAAAGTGAGGAGTGATTATATGGCTAATATAGCTGAGAGCATCAAATTATTAGGAATACTGTCAAGTGGCAGGAAATATAAAGCTAAAGAGCTAGGAGAAAGGCTTGGGCTAAAGGAGAGCTCCATAAGGTACTATATTGGCATTTTAAGGGAAGCTGAATTTCAGATAGAAGCTCAAAGAGGAGCTTTTGGAGGCTATTACTTAGATAAAAAAAGTACTACTAACATCATATTGAAAATTATAGATGAAACTCTCTAGCCAGTGAATAGGTGTAAAAAGATAATGAAAGCATTATTCTTCTTATTATTAAATTGACAGCAGTAATTTAGAAGTACTATATTTAGACAATAAAGATAAACACTTTTAAACTTTAATTAATATTTTAAAAGAAAACAATGAATGCTTCTACATTTTTTTTGAAATATTAAATTATAAAAGCATATATCCATCTACATAATTTTCTACTAGGTTTTGTATTTCCCAATTATCTTAATGAATTATGAAACTGCTTTAGTTTTTCAACAAGGATTTTCAACAAGTATGTCGAAGTAAACTATAATATGGTAATAAATACATTATAAAACATAAATTTTAGTCGAAACTCACATTCTTTATACATATTTATAGAGCACAATAAACAGAGGAGGTACTTAGATGAAAGTATTTGAAATATCCATTCTAGTCTTCTTAATGCAAGATATTCAATCCCATGACACCTTTTCTAAAATAGGGGGATTCATTGATAGTGGAATGGCAAAGGAGCCAGAATTATTAAAGCTTCATCAAAAAAATACATATAAAAACTATTGCTTCTGCTCTTTTTATCCAATAGCCGGTGACAAGATGTATAGAAAAGGAAACACATTCACCATAAGAATGAGGACAGTGGACCCTAAACTAGCTAAGTTTTTTAACGATCAGTTAGTTAATCACTACAATATAAGCATGAAGGGACTGACATCAAACATAAGGGCTCTTCCACGAAGACACATTGAAAAAATTTATTCCATAACTCCATCAATAATGAAGACCGATAATGGTTATTGGAGGAATAATCTTTCCATAAGTGACTTTGAAAGAAGATTAAAAGATAACCTCATCAAGAAGTATAACCGGCTGATGAATACAGCAATAGATGAAAACTTTCAGCTATACACATTAATAGAATTTAAGAATAAAAAGCCTGTGACCATAGGCTATAAAGGGAGGAAACTACTTGGAGATAAGCTTGATTTGCACATTAGTGATAACAAAATGGCCCAGGAGTTAGCATATCTCAGTTTAGGGACAGGCCTTATGGAGATAAACGCCAGAGGAGCAGGCTATGTGAATGCTAAATTTCTATAAAGAAAGGGTGGTGATGATGTGATAGGACAAGCTTTGGAAATATTTAAAAAAGAATATGAAAAAAAAGGTGATGATTTAATTCTTAAATCATATATACCAGCTGACGGAACCTATGTTGTTGTCATACCTAAGGATGATGATTTTGTAATAGACGACAAATTTCCCATAAAGATGGATAGAAAGACGAGAAAAATAGATAGAAGTGTAAGCAGGTATATAAATTTCGTTTGTCTAGCTGATTACTATAGCAGAGTAGCGGATATGAATAAAGCTATTCTATCCAGTAGTGGAAAAGTGATACAAGGAAATAACTATCTATCATTTATTATAAAGAAAGAGAGTTTGACTAATGGGAAGCTCACCCATGAGATAATAGATAAATATTATAGTTTTTTAGAAAATCCAAGGTTGAAATATGCTAAGAAGCCAAAGTCTTTGACCCTATATGAATCTACGGAAAAAAAGCTGGGAGAAGTAGATAAAATCCGGTTAAATAGTATAAAGGAATGGATAAAGAACAATATATTTGAAAGTTTCACAGAGTATGTAGGTAAAGACTATTTGAAGATATTCTTTTACTATCCAGAGGACTATAAAAAGGAGAGTGAAAGATATCTTATACCAAATATCTACAACAATAATGATTATAACCAAGAAATAAACGATACTATATACGGGCTTCCCAATGATAATCTAGGGCTAAACGCTAAAAAACCATATCTAGAGCATAAGACTAGAAAAAACACACTACCTTATCTGATTAGTCAAGATGAAGTTATGTACCAGAAAAAGTTCTTTGATTACTTAATGAGCCAAGTTTCCCTTGGGAGAGTCAATATTTTTATGGGAGACGAGATATACGCATTAGACAACAAAAATACATTGGAGAAAGAGTTCAAAGGTATATTTTTAAGGATTAAAAAAGGTAAAGAAGTGGAGATTCGGGACTTTGATATCATTGCCTATTATAACCCTAGGCTTCAAAGAGAATTTGAGTATAAGAATGTTTTAGATATAGACTATGACCGCTTAAATGCTACTTATGATAAATTTGAAACTATAAAGGAGCTTCATAACACAATCAATGAGGTGATGTTCAATAAGTTTCTGACCACTAACTATTTTACCGAGCCAAAGGATATCCCTATAAATGATGGGATTCTAAAGTATAACTTATTGATGTGTAGGACAGCACTGTTTAACTGGTTTTATAAAGGTAGCGAAAAAAATATATGGAAGCTGCTTAATAAAGCGTCACTAAGCTTAGTGAAAGGGTCTATAAACAGCGGACATATGACTAAGGCTAATGATCAATATAATCTGAGATTATCTTTAAAAGAATATTTTGAAGGAGGGGAAGACATGGCAGATGTTATAAGAATTGTAAAGGAAAACCTCAGAAATAAAGTTTCTCATGAGAGTACCGATTATCTTGAAACCGATAGAGAGTACTTTTTTGCAGTAGGACAGTTAGTTAGTTTCCTATTATCTAGAAGTAAGGGCAAGAAAAAGCCTCTATCCCTTGCAAATCCATTTATCAATGCTAAGAAAGATAGGGTAATAAAGGATAAATTAAAAGCTTTATATAAAAAATATAACCATGACATAGAAAGCTACAATAAAAGGTTTAAAAACCTATATTCAATGATTATTTCCTATGAGGTAGAAGGTAAAATAGACGATGATATGATTATTGCAGGCTATTTACATAGCAATTTAGTATATGAATCTAAAGATAATACGGGGGGTAAAGAGGATGAATAAAAGAGTATATGGAGTTATTGGAATATCATCTATAATGTCTAATTGGAATGCAGATTTTTCTGGATATCCTAAAACCATATCCACAGGAGAAGTTTTTGGTAGTGATAAAGCACTGAAGTATCCCATGAAGAAGATGTGGGAGAGTCAAGGGGAAAAAGTACTTTACATTAAATCTATGAAGCTATTTGAAGGTAAAAAAGGCCAGGTGGATTTAGGACCAAGGTCTTTGAAGGAAAGATATGAACACATTTTCAATGAAACTGATTTGAAGAAATGCAAAGATAGTAAGAAGGTATTGACTAATCTGTTTTCTTCAATAGATGTTAAAAATTTTGGAGCAACTTTTGCAGAAGAGGGAAACAACATATCTATTACTGGAGCCGTTCAAATAGGACAGGGATTTAATAAATATGAAGATTCGTATGCAGAGGAGCAACAAATATTGTCGCCATTTAGAGATGCTTCGGATAAAGGGAATAAAGATAAAGAAGAGGCCAAAAGCACAACCCTAGGTACGAAAATAGTTAGTAATGAAGCCCACTACTTCTACCCCTTTACTATTAATCCACTAGCCTATAGTGAGTTTGTAGCTTTAGGTGTGACGGAGGGGTATATGGAAGAAGATTATCATAAGTTTAAAGAAGTTGCCCTTTGCTCTGCAACCTCCTTTGCAACAAACTCAAAGGTTGGGTGTGAAAATGAGTTTGCACTATTTGTAGAAACACAGCCTACTTTATATCTTCCAAATCTTTCAGAGTATATAAGCTTTGAAAAGGGTAGTGATAAGAATACTGTAACAATAAATCGAGATTGCAGTGACATGCTAAACTCTCTAAGAGATAAAATAATATCCGTAGAGGTTTACTATAACCCATATACAACAATAATAGAGGCAGATATCAAGGGGATGAAGAAATACAATATTTTTACTAAACAAGAGGTATAGAATATGGACATTATAAAGTTTACACTGGAGGGAAAGTTCGGTTTTTTTAAAAAGCCCGATGTTAATGCCCACCTTTACTTTACCTATGGGAACATTCATAGAATTGCACTTCTAGGTATATTTGGAGCTATACTAGGATATAAGGGTTACAGTCAGATGAGCTTTAACGCAAAGTACAAAAAGGATTTTAAAGGTTTATTAGAAGATGAAGCAGGAGATTATCCAGAGTTCTATGAAAGGCTTAATCACTTAAAGGTGGGCATCATACCAAAGGAGATTAGCTTTCATAAAAAAATACAGGTTTTTAATAACTCTGTTGGATATGCTTGTCAGGAAAAAGGCGGTAATCTAATAGTAAAAGAACAGTGGATAGAAAATCCTAGCTGGGATATCTATATAGCTATTGAAGATGAAGAAGGGGAAAAGCTTGCTAAAGCATTGATAGATAAAAGTTTCATTTTCATCCCCTATCTTGGCAAAAACGACCATCCAGCAAATATAAAAAATGTAAGACTAATTGAGAATATTCATGAGATAGACTCATGGCAGAGGATAGACAGCTTATTTAGCAAGGATGATTTTATAATGTGTGGAGGTGATGAAAGGGATAGACAACTGTTCAAGTATGAAGAGATGTTGCCCTTTGCCCTTGAAAAAACAACTAATAAATATGAGCTAAGGAGCTATATATATACCAATATGAATTTAAAGAAAAAAGGAAGTAGTCCTACATATAATGTGGATGGAAAGAATATAGCCTTTATTTAAGTATAAAGGATTTCAAAAGAGGAGGAGGTTAAAGCCTCCTTTAATCATATAGAAGGTGATATTAATGTATTTAGATAGTAATATTCAGATGATGAATATAGGGAAACTGATTAATAGTGAGTATCAGATATATGCCCACAGGAAAGAAGAAAAAAGTGAAAAACTAGAAGAACATATAGACCTTTGTATAAAATATTTTCTCAAAATCCTAGATGATAAAAAAATGAAGGATATTTTTAAAAGAATAGAATCAGAGTTCCTAGAGGGCTTTTCATCAAGGGCGGTAGAATTATTTAGAGAAATGGTTGTAGATACAGTTGTTCTTCATGATATAGGTAAGGTAAATCCTTCTTTTCAAAAGAGCAAAATGGAGAATAATTTAGGGATAAAGGAATGTGAAAAATTTAAAAATAGCAATCACTCTATGCTGTCCTCAATCATTTATATGGACATATATTTTGAGAAGGTCAAAGACCTTGAAAAGACAGAAGAGATGATATTAAAAGATTTTATGATGATGAACGCCTACGTGATATCAAAGCATCATGGAAACTTAACTTCATGGAAAAACTTTAAAGACAAATTCAACTCAGGTGAAGAAGGAAATAAGCTGATAAGAAGACATAAAATATTATTTGAAAAGACCCTGTCTAGAAAGATAACCATAGAAGTAAGTCAAATTGAAAGTATATTCAAGGAAATAAAAGAAATCTATTATACTAAGGAACAGTGTGTCTATAGATATATTTATGAAAGGATTATGCTATCCTTACTAATTGCCAGCGACTTCTATGGAACATCAGAGTTTATGAACGAAATAGAAATAGCAGATATAGGGATTATAGACGATGTTGAAGAATTCTATAAAGTGTTTAAAGAAGGTGAAATATATAAAGGGATCAGAAACTATGAAGAAAAAGAGTATGGAAAGAAAAGAGATTTTACGGATATAGACGATATTAATATACTTAGAAACGAGATGTTTTTAGATGCAGAAAAACAGCTTAACCAAAACAAAGAAGCAAATATATTTTATCTAGAGGCACCAACAGGTAGTGGGAAAAGTAATGTAGCTACAAACTTAAGCTTTCAATTATTACAAATGGATAAAAGTAAAAATAAAATCTTCTATGTATATCCCTTCAATACTTTAGTGGAGCAGAATATCAATACACTGAAAAAAGTATTTGAGGAAAAGAAAAGTGTATTTGACAAAATTGCTGTGATAAACTCTATAGAGCCTATTAAAATAGATAAAAAATTTATTGAAAGTGAAGATACGAATATAGATTACTATAAAAAGGCTCTACTTAACAGGCAGTTTTTAAACTATCCAATGATACTAACCACCCATGTAACCATGTTCAAATATTTATTTGGAACCTCTAAAGAAAATATCTTTCCACTCCACCAACTAGCCAATAGTATTATTGTTTTGGATGAAATTCAGAGTTATAGGAACCTGATATGGGGAGAAATAATAACCTTTCTAACCTCTTATGCAAAAATACTAAATATAAAAATAATAATCATGTCTGCTACCTTACCAGAGTTAGATAAACTATCGCTTTCAAAGGGAAATACAGTAAGACTCATCCAAAATAGAGAAAAGTACTTTGTAAACCCTATATTTAGAAACCGAGTATCGGTAGATTATTCATTGTTGGAAAGCAGTAATATAGTAGAAGACTTATATAATCATGTAAAGGAAAAGAGCAGTTTAGGTAAAAAGGTATTAGTAGAATTCATTAGCAAAGAGTCCGCATATAGATTTTACAATAGGCTAAAGGAAGATGATGACATTGTATGTGAAGTAGAGCTTATGAGTGGTGATGATAGTATAGGAGAAAGGGATAGAATTATAAAAAAAGTTAAAGCATCAAGAACATTGATATTAGTAGCCACTCAGGTTATAGAAGCCGGCGTAGATATTGATATGGATTTTGGATATAAAAATATATCTATACTGGATAGTGAAGAACAGTTTCTTGGTAGAATCAATCGCTCACGTAAGAAAAGAGGAAGTATAGTTTATTTCTTTAAGCTAGATGAAGCAAAGAGTATATATTGTGATGATGTAAGAATCCATGATGATATAACATTGAGAAACGAACTAATAAGAGAGATTTTAAAGCAAAAAAGCTTTAACGAGTATTATGACTTAGTTATTGAGCGTTTAAAGAACATAATAAATGGACTAAATGAGGATAATATTGAAGATTTTTTTAATAAGGAAGTTAAGGAATTAGATTTTAAAGAGGTTGAAAACAGGATGAGGCTTATCAAGGAAGACAGAAGGAAAATATCTATATATCTTAGCAGTCAGCTAGAGGCAAAAGGAGAGACACTAGATGGTGGAGCTATATGGATAGAGTACAAAAAGCTACTACAAGATAAAATTATGGATTACTCCATGAGAAAGGTTAAACTATCAGAGGTTAGGTCAAAGATGAATAACTTCATATATGAAATAAAGTGGAACTATGGATTTCCCTATAACGATCGACTAGGTGAACTGTATTTTATTGAAGATGGAGATAGCTATTTTAAAGATAACAAACTAGATAAGGAAAAATTTGCTAGTGGAATAGGGGAATTTATATAATGAAGATAAACGGTACTTTAATAAACTATTATTTTCATTGTAAAAGGCAATGCTATCTCCATGGAAATAGAATTAATCTAG
Source organism: Clostridia bacterium (assembly GCA_028278115.1). Lineage (GTDB taxonomy): Bacteria > Bacillota > Clostridia > Peptostreptococcales > Caminicellaceae > JANQEZ01. The sequence goes on along the minus strand of JANQEZ010000405.1, from coordinate 18,647 downwards.
AGGATAATAGTGAAAATGTAAAGATAGGAAAGGCTATACATGAAGAAAAGCAGACTAAAAGTAAAAATAGTGAAATTGCCATTGATAATATTAAAATAGACAAGCTTACAAAGGAGTATCTAATAGAAATAAAGAAATCAGATGCAGATGTAAAAGCGTGTAAATGGCAACTGTTGTATTATTTAAAGATATTGAGGGATAAGGGTATAGAAAGGAAAGGTAAGTTAGAATTTATTGAAAAAAATAAAGGAAACAACAAGATATTATACTTTGAGCTTAATGATGAGTTATTGCAAGAGTTAGAAAAATATGTAGATGAGATAAAAGAACTCATCATAGGCGATGATATTCCTACGGTTTTGAACGAAAGAAAATGTAAGAAATGTGCATATTATGATTACTGCTATATATAGATAGGAGGGATAATCCTATGGGGAGTACAAGATATATAACATCCATGGGGGAGCTAAACAGGAAGGACAATTCCTTATGCTTTAGAAAGAATGGAAAGAATGTATATATACCAGTAGAGAACACAAAGGAAATATACTGTATGAATGAAGTAAGTGTAAATTCTAAGCTGCTGGATTTTTTATCAGCAAATAATATTATTATCCATTTCTTTAACTATTATGAAGGATATAGTGGGAGCTTTTATCCCAGAAACAACTATAATAGCGGTAAGCTCTTAATTAAGCAAGTAGAGGCATTTACTAATAAGAGGTTATCTGTTGCAAAGCCAATCGTCAAAGGAATTGGTGATAATATACTAGAGATACTATATCACTACTATAAACATGATAAGAAGGAAGTAAAGGATACTATTGATTGGATAAGAGATGAGTTTGCGGCAAGAATAAAAGAGAGCAAGGAAATAAAACAGCTTATGGGGATTGAAGGAGAGCTGTGGCAAAGGTTTTATAGCGATTTAACGCATATATTGCCAGAAGATTTCATAATGAATAAAAGAGTAAAAAGACCTCCAGACAATCCTATTAATGCACTGATTTCCTTTGGAAATACTATGCTATATACAAAGACCATATCATCAATTTACAGAACACATCTAGACCAAAGAATCAGTTTTTTGCATGAGCCTTCCGAGGGAAGATTTTCTCTGAGTCTAGACATAAGTGAGGTATTTAAGCCTGTTATAGTTTTCAAAACGATATTTGAGCTAGTAAATAATAGAAAGCTTAAGGTTGCTAATCACTTTGATAAAAAGTTAAACTATTGCCTTCTAAATGAAAAGGGAAGAGAAGTTTTTATAACTGCATTTGAAAAACGGTTGGAGTCCGTGTTTGTTCATCCTAGATTGAAAAGGAAAGTTAGTTATAGAACTGCAATTAAGCTGGATTGCTATAAGTTAATTAAATTCATAATGGAGGATAAGGAATTCGTTCCATTTAATTTAAAGGAGAAGGTCTAAATGGGGAAAAACTTTAACTATAATTATGCTTTTCTTTTCTATGATGTAAATGAGAAAAGGGTTCAAAAGGTTTTTAAGGTTTGTAAAAAGTATTTTTCACACTTTCAGAAATCTGTTTTCAGAGGAGAAATAACACCATCTAAGTTAATTTCTTTAAGAAAAGATTTGAATAAGATTATTAATAAGGATGAAGACTTTGTATGCATAATAAAATTACTAAATAATAATAGCTTCGATGAGGAAATTTTAGGTACTGCAAGTAATAATACCGGGGAAGATTTGATAATATAGATATGTGACTTAGAAACTTAACCTTTGTTTTGGAATATTTCTTAACCAAAACTACAATGCCTATTTGGCTAATAGCTAATGGCTGATAGCTCACAGCGAAGATATTGAAAGTAAAACTTCTGGGTCACACATCTATATAAATTACCAGGTAATATGTAGCTTTGTTGAAGAGGTAAGCCTGTAATGATAATGGTTTGGAGGATATTTTTCATATTAGAACCAAAACTCTGTAATTGCCTGGTAAAATAGTTGAAAAATGTTGGAAGTATCACGTTTATGGTGTATACTAATATTGAAGAATGTTGATTTTAGGAGTATTGAATATCAACATGAGATGTATTGAAATAAGTAATCAGCTACTTTTTGGAGCTTTTCTGCGGAATTGAATATCAACATGAGATGTATTGAAATCGCTCTTTCGGACATTTATATACCGATCTTTTCTCTATTGAATATCAACATGAGATGTATTGAAATACAGAAAGCGTTAGGAGATTTATCAAAGAAAAAAATTGAATATCAACATGAGATGTATTGAAATATATGCTTGATTATGACATTAGTTATAATGATTATATTGAATATCAACATGAGATGTATTGAAATTAAACTTAGACATACTCATGCTACTCTTTTATTAATTGAATATCAACATGAGATGTATTGAAATCTCTTATGCCCTCCCTTTTTAAGTTTCTTTTTGAACATTGAATATCAACATGAGATGTATTGAAATTATCTTAAAACCTCCCTTAATAGTTTGTTTTTCATTATTGAATATCAACATGAGATGTATTGAAATATTAAAAATATGAGTTGCATTAATGGTATTACTTATTGAATATCAACATGAGATGTATTGAAATAAGCTTTTAAGATTCTCCATGCCCACTAAATCATAATTGAATATCAACATGAGATGTATTGAAATATGTAATCAGTGAAAAGCTTACAATTATCTATCACTTATTGAATATCAACATGAGATGTATTGAAATAACTTTAATATAACTGGTAATGGTATTAGGGATGAAAATTGAATATCAACATGAGATGTATTGAAATGTCTAATAAGTTATTTATTACTAAAAAACAGACCATTGAATATCAACATGAGATGTATTGAAATAAGCTATGTAGAGAAGAAGGCTACGACGTAAGGCATTGAATATCAACATGAGATGTATTGAAATTACCATATATGTCTATGGATTGTTATTTTGAATCCCATTGAATATCAACATGAGATGTATTGAAATTTCTGAGCTATGGCAGCAGCCGTAGTTTCTGCATAGATTGAATATCAACATGAGATGTATTGAAATCCTGATACAACTTCTCTGTAAATTTGTGTGATGCATTGAATATCAACATGAGATGTATTGAAATTAACGGTCTTTAGCCCTATTAAATAAATCTCTTCTATTGAATATCAACATGAGATGTATTGAAATAACTATTGGAGACGATGGTGTTTCACAAGCTGTCAATTGAATATCAACATGAGATGTATTGAAATTTGAAGCATGGGTAAATGAAAGAGGAGTTACTTATTGAATATCAACATGAGATGTATTGAAATCAATCTATATAAACCTTCTCTGTTACATCCTGTAAATTGAATATCAACATGAGATGTATTGAAATAAAATGAAGTTATTTTATGTGCTGTTATAGCCAATTGAATATCAACATGAGATGTATTGAAATAGTTTTAATATCCTAGTGCAAAATGGTATAAAGCTACATTGAATATCAACATGAGATGTATTGAAATTAAACAAAGAAGAGGCTAAAATAATTAGAATGATATTATTGAATATCAACATGAGATGTATTGAAATGCAAGTTTATTGATTGCATCATCCGGTGAAATACCATTGAATATCAACATAAGATGTATTGAAACTAGATTATTGGACTTTAAAGGTATTAAGCTGAGATAGAAGAACAAATAAATTTTATAAGATAAACCAACTATAGATTACTAAAATTGTAATATATATTAAGGAGGTGATAACAGTTTCTAAACTGGTGTCGCCTCCTTTAAAAATTATATTAATAATTGATGATTATACTTGCTATATATAGAGTATTTTTGGATAATATAAAAAGAAGGAAAAAAGAGAAAAAATATACGAACAAATATTTGCATATTGATGGCAAATCATATAACATTATCTTAGAAATCATTAACTGTAAGGATGTTTTGAAAGGAGAAAACAATGGATTTAGCTACTTTAAATGAAATGCAGAGAAGGGCTGTACTTAAAACTAATGGGCCGCTACTTTTGTTGGCAGGAGCAGGTTCTGGGAAAACTAGGGTCCTTACCCACAGAATAGCCCATATGATAGAGGACAAGGGGATTTATGAAGGGAATATTTTAGCAATTACCTTTACAAACAAAGCTGCTAAGGAGATGAAGGAAAGGGTTGAAGCACTGATTGGAGGCATTGCTTCTAGCATGTGGATAAGCACCTTCCATTCAGCTTGCGTTAGAATTTTACGAAGAGATATTAATAAGATAAATTATACGAGGGATTTTGTTATATATGACTCTGCCGACCAGAAGACAGTAATCAAGGAATGTCTTAAGGAGCTTGATATAAGTGATAATGCATATCCAATAAGGTATGTCCAAAGTGTAATTAGTAGTGCAAAGGATAAGCTTCTTACTCCAGAGAAATATAGCAACCTTTATTATAGTGATTTTCATTTAAAAAAGATTTGTAATATATATGAGCTTTATCAAAAAAAGCTTGTCAGTAATAATGCCTTAGATTTTGATGATTTAATACTAAAGACTATAGAATTGTTTGAAAATAATCCAGATGTTTTGGACTATTATCAGAAACGGTTTGAATACATAATGGTTGATGAGTATCAGGATACCAACAAAGCCCAGTATAAATTCATAAGTTTGCTTTCAAAGGGTCATAGAAATCTATGTGTAGTTGGAGATGACGACCAGTCTATCTATAAATTTAGGGGTGCCGATATCAGAAATATATTAGATTTTGAAAAGGAATTTACCGATGCACAGGTCATTAAGCTAGAGCAGAATTATCGTTCTACTAAAACCATACTTGAAGCAGCTAATAATGTAATTAAGTCAAATATGGGAAGAAAGAGCAAGAGACTTTGGACTGCAAATGATGAAGGGGAGAAAATAAATTACTATAAAGGGCAGTCAGAGCGTGAAGAAGCAGACTTTGTGGTAAGGGAAATCGAACAAAAGTCAAAATATGATAAGAGACGATTTTCGGAGTTTGCTGTTCTCTACAGAACAAATGCCCAGTCCCGTATTATAGAGGACTCTTTAATGAAAAATAATATACCCTATAGAATATATGGAGGTCTTAAGTTCTACGATAGAAAAGAAATAAAGGACATAATAGCCTACTTAAGGGTGATTCAAAATCCCCTTGATGACGTAAGCCTACTGAGGGTAATTAATACTCCAAAACGAGGTATAGGAAATAAATCAATAGAAAAGCTTCAAGGTATTGCAAATGATAGAGGAGAAAAGCTATTTAACACTATCTTAGATATTAATAAAATAGGAAGCTTTTCAAAGAGGGCAGCAGGTGGTATCAATTCCTTTTTAGATGTGGTAACAAAGCATATTGTTAATAAAGGTAGTCTTAAGGTAACGGAGATAATAGAAAATGTATTAAATGAAAGTGGATATATACAAGAGCTTAAAAATGAAAATACTATAGAGGCAAAGACAAGGATAGAAAACCTTGGGGAATTTATGTCGGTTGCAATGGAGTTTGAAAATACCTCAGAAACCAATACATTGGAAGAATTTTTAGGAAATATATCTCTGAGCTCTGATTTAGACAACCTTAAGGATGAAGACGATACAGTAACCCTGATGACCCTGCATAGTGCAAAGGGACTGGAATTTCCAGTGGTATTTATGGTAGGAATGGAGAATAACATCTTCCCAAGCTCCAAATCCATTACAGAGGACGAGGAATTGGAAGAAGAAAGAAGGCTTTGCTATGTAGGTATAACAAGGGCAAAGGAGGAGCTGTATTTAACCCATGCCTCAATGAGAACTTTATATGGAAGGACAAACGTTAATCCAGTGTCCATGTTTTTAAATGAGATACCACAGGACCTAATGAATATGGAGCAAATGGCTGAGAGAAAAAATGCTAAAGGCATAGATGTAAATAGTCTAAATTCCTTTGCAAATAGCCATATGATAAGCTTAAGGCAGCCAAAGGCAAATAGAATCAGGAAAAAGGCTGCAAGCAATGTAGAATCTTCAGAAGTTAAGCCGGGAACTAAGGTCCAGCATAAGGTCTTTGGAGCGGGAACTATTATAAGTGTAAAAGGGAGCGGCGATAAAGCAGAGCTTACTATAGCCTTTGACAGCAAAGGAATAAAGAAGCTTATGCTGGGCTTTGCACCTATAGAGATAGTAGGGTAGAGGTACAAGATGCAAGATACGAGTAAATGCTTAAAGGGCTTCAAAGAAGCTGGATATTGAAGCTTGCATCTAGCAGCTTAATGGGAGAGGAGAAAATCCTATGGATAAAGAACAGATTAAATCTAGAATTTATGAACTTAGAGAAGAAATCAATCATCATGATTATAGATACCATGTTTTAGATAGTCCAGAGATAAGTGATTATGATTATGATATGCTGGTGAATGAGCTTAAGGCTTTGGAGCAGAATAATCCAGAGCTTGTAACTGCCGATTCACCCACCCAGAGGGTAGGTGGAACACCATTATCTAAATTTGTGCAGGTTACCCATACTGTACCTCTTTTAAGCCTTGGAAATTCATATAATGAAAATGATCTTTTGGATTTTGATAAGAGGATAAAAAAAGAGGTGGGAGACAGTGTAGAATATGTAGTTGAATATAAAATTGATGGTCTATCGGTTGCTTTAAAATACGAGGACGGTATTTTTGTTAGAGGAGCGACTAGAGGAGATGGAGTAATCGGTGAGGATATAACAAAAAATTTGAGAACTATAAAGACTATACCCCTTAAACTAAAGGAAGAAATAGATATTGAGGTAAGGGGAGAAGCCTATATTTCTAAGGCAAAGTTTGTAGAGCTAAATAAACGGCAGGAAGAAAGGGAAGGAACTATTTTTGCCAATCCAAGAAATGCAGCCGCAGGTTCCTTAAGGCAGCTAGACCCTAAAATTGCAGCATCAAGACCCCTTGATATCTTTATTTTTAACATACTCACTATGGATAAGGAAGAAATAGATAAGCATTCTGGCGGTCTTATATATCTCAAGGAGCTGGGCTTTAAAGCATCGGAGTATGAAATATGTAAAGATATTAATGAGGTAATAGAGCTTTGCGAGAAATGGCAGGAAAAGAGGTATGAGCTTCCCTTTGAGATAGATGGATTAGTGATAAAGGTCAACGATTTGTCTCAGAGAGAGTCCTTGGGGTCAAGGGCAAAGAGTCCTAGATGGGCTGTTGCCTTTAAATTCCCAGCAGAGGAGAAGGAAACTGTAATTCAAGATATTATTACCCAAGTAGGAAGAACTGGAGCAATAACCCCTACTGCTATTCTTAAACCAGTTAGGGTTGCAGGCTCACTTGTGAGTAGAGCCACCCTACATAATCAAGATTTTATAGATATGAAGGATATAAGAATAGGCGATGCCGTAATGATTCATAAAGCAGGAGATGTAATTCCAGAGGTAGTTACGGTACTGGAGGAAAAGAGGACAGGTAATGAGAGGAAATATGTTCTGCCTGAAAAATGTCCAGAGTGTGGAGAAGAAACTGTAAGACTGGAAGGCGAAGCAGCACTTAAATGTATAAATACAGCTTGTCCCGCTCAACTCAGAAGGGGAATAATTCATTTCGTTTCAAGAGATGCAATGAATATAGATGGTTTAGGTGAAGCCTTGGTTACAATGCTCCTTGAAAATAAGCTGATTAAGGACCCAGGAGACTTATATTATCTAAAGGATAAAAAAGAAGATATAGTTAATCTTGAGAGGATGGGTGAAAAATCTGCTCAAAATCTTTTAGCTGCAATAGAGAGGTCTAAAGAAAACGATTTGGGAAGATTGATAAATGCCCTTGGGATTAAACTGGTGGGCTCTAAAGCTGCTAAATTGGTTGCCAATACCTTTGGGGATATTGATAAATTAATGGCAGCTAATGAAGAAGACCTTACAGCTATAGATGAGATCGGTGATAAGATGGCTAAAAGTATTGTAGCATTCTTCAAAGATGAAGAAAATCTTAATGTGATAGAGAAAATAAGGGCATCCGGTGTAAATATGGAAAGCAAGAAAAAAGCTGCTTCAAAGGTTGAGCTAAAGCTTGAGGGAATGACTTTTGTACTTACTGGCAGCCTAAGCAGCTATTCAAGAAAGGAAGCCAAGGATATAATAGAAGGATTGGGAGGGAAGGTAACGGGCAGTGTCAGTAAAAAGACCACCTATGTATTGACAGGGGAAAATCCTGGTTCAAAGCTTGATAAAGCAAAGGAAATAGGTGTTAAGGTAATTGACGAAAAGGAATTCGCTGAGATGGTTGGAAGATAAATTTTAATATGTTAAAAAATGGAATTGGTTATAATGTCGAAGCATATAAATTCTAAGCATAAGTTAAATGATTATCATAATATAGAATATTAATCAGTAAATTCATTATAAGATTCCTTTGTCTTAACTTTATCTGTAGGTCTGAAATAAATACATTGAGGATTGTAAACATTTGAAGGTGTTGATACATGGGTTAAAGTACATTTTCCATCCTTTTCAAAAATACAATCATTAATAATACAATTTATATTTATCACAAAATCACCTCTTACATTAGTATCTCACAAATAGAGAAAAAAATTATTGTATTTTAGTATAACCAGATTATTCAAAAGAAGTTAAAATTTTTGAATGAATAATTTAAGACTATGTATAATAATTTAGAAAAAATTTAAACTATAGATGTGTGATTTAGAAGTTTTACTTTCAATATTTTGCTGTGAGCTGTCAGCCGTTAGCTGTTAGCCAAATAAGCATAATACTTTTAGTTAAAAAAATCTTTAAAAAAAATTAAGTTTCTAAGTCACATATCTATAATAATGAGGTGATATTATGTTGTTTTCAGACTATAGTGAAACAAAGAGAATCTATCACATTATTAGTATTATTGACTTAGATAAAACCATGAGAAATGGAATAAAGTACGATGATAAAAATACATATAAATCGAAGTATTATGATTTTCATGATTACATAGATCAATATAGAAGTGGAGAAATTCCCCATTGGGTAATAAGGAAAAAAGCAATATTTGGAAGCTTAAATTTTGCAAGGGACCATAAGTTTCATTCCCATACAGTATTATTGGGAGTGAATATTGATCCAGAAAAATGCTGGATTGCAAATGAAAATTTGGCAAATCAGGTATATGAACCATTTATACTTCAAGGAGTAGCTAAATACAGTGATGCACAGCTTTATCTAAAAAATGAAGGAAGTAAACTATTGGCTGAATATTGGAAGAAATCTTGCTCCTTTAATGATAACCTTGAAAATAGATGGGACAAAGTAAAGGGATATGATGCAGAGGTTTTGATATTCCATGATATCAAGCCGGGAGATATTGAAGTTTTGAGTATTATATCAGACCATAGAATGATGTCCGATGATGAGTGGATAAAACATTTTTGCAAAGTCAAATAAAAGGTAAAAAGGAAATAGGAAACAGGTATTTGAGAAAAGTATAGATTTCTTAGTCTCTAAATTGTGAAAGCTTACTATAGAAAATACCTATTATCTTATCTCCTTTTTTAATATTTAATGAAACTATCCTCTTCTAAAACTTATTAGAAAGACCCTAACACTTGCAACTTAGAACTTGCAACTTGGAACTTGTAACTACAACCCATCTCCAGACGCCTTACTACTTGAACTTTCTTCCATCACCAAATTCAGCATGGCATCGGAGGCAAAAAGAAGATGTTCACTGCTAAATTCTTCGGAGTATTTGTTTATTTGGCTATTACTATTGATTTCAAAGCCCTTTTCAATTAAGTATATATTTTCATCCTCTACCATATTTTCAATAGCAATTGATGCAGAATCAGAGCTTCTAAACATATTCAAATCCATTCTAAGACTAGGTGGTGGGCTTTGCAAATCAGCACCATTTATAGAAGCGTCGAAGAAGCTACCCAACTGACCTTCTATGCTTTTCTTTATATAGGGAGAATTCGTAGATTTTAGAAGCTTATTCAGTGATTTTAAAACATATGATATACTCTTTGAAGAATATTTGATTATATCTGCGTCGTCCAGCTTAAATAAACCGAAATTTTCGTCCCAGATTGAGTTTAGGTTATTATATATGTCTTCAGAAGCCTTAAGAAAAAGATTGTAATTAGTATACTCAAAGCCTGAGGACAATGCTTCTATTGACTTAAAATGTGTTGCAAGGGAAGCTGCTTCCTTTGCATGTTTATCATAAAGTATAAAGCCCTTTTCCTTTTCCCTTGCATATAACTCATCACAAAGGCTTAAAACAAATGATAAGGATTTATGCTCTACATCTAAAATATTAAGAGATTCAACAAGTGAGGCTATGAAGCTCGAAAGGCTTGAGGTCTTAAGGTTTATAACATCAATTTCATGTTTTTTTATTATACTTAGTAATTCAAGGCCCCACTCTTTAAAATAATCAGCCTTACAAGGGTCAAAATATCTTTTGAATTTAGGCTCCTTTAAAACCTTATATAATAAGGCATATGCAAAGAGCATATAGGATTGGTCCTCCCAGCTTATTTCAGTATCAACTTCCTCAAGATGAAGTTCATCAGAGCTTGAGGAAAAATCTTCTTTCTCTACAAAAATTCCGTCATCATTTCTAAGGTGTTTTTGTGCAAATATAGCTTGATTTATAGCTAAGTCTAACATGATAAGTCCAATAAATTTTTCAGTGGAATAAGACTCGCTATTTTTCCGAATAACGCTTTTATCGTGCAAGAGCCTAGCAAGATTAATTTCATTTGTAATTAAGAGTCCTTGATTTTTTGGACTGAGCTTTCTTTCTAAAGATTTATTACCAAGTGTAAACTTTAAATTTCCTTTTTCTTCAAATTCATCCTCAGAAGATTGTTTAATAGTAGTTTTTGAGTACACAGCTTGAATAGGTGATAAATCATTGAAGAATGAAAAGTCCTTGTCTATAGAAAAACACGATTTATCCTCTAGGTTTTTCTCAGCTTCCTCAGAAGATAAAGGGTCTTGCAGCTTATTATTTTCTTTAGCTTCTACCTCGAACTCTTTATTAAGCTTTTCTAAGATATCCTCTGTACTCCTTTTAGAAAATTTACAGCTTATACCAAAATCAGAAAGCATGGATAAAGTAAAAATATTTGAAAATGAGTATACCAAAGCTTGTCTATATATATTCTTTTCCGAAAAGTCTAAACTCTCGACCAATTTTTTTGTGTCCATAATTTCACCACCTCTAATTTGAATAATCATATTCGTGATATTACTATATATATATTTTCAAAACATCTTGATATTCAGAGAAATATATAATTTAAACAAATAAATACTAAAATGATTTATTATACAATTTTGCTAGGTTAGAATTATTCAATTTCCTCATTTAATTGACTTTAAAAGTGATATATAATAAAATGGAGAAATTTATTAGAAGGGCACCAATACTTGGAACTTTCAACATAGAAATTGCAACTAAAATGCGTCGCAGACGCAGCTTTAAAGAGAGGATGGATTTTGTGAAGGTTGGTAAACTGGATTCAGAGCTGCTGGAAAAAATAGTGTTTAATAATATAAGATTTAATAGAGAAGAAGTGCTTGTAAGACCGGGAATCGGAGAGGACTGTGCAGTTGTGGACTTTGGGGAATACGTTTTGATTATGTCAACGGACCCCATAACAGGGGCAGCCAGTGAAATCGGAAGGCTGGCAGTACACATAAATTGTAATGATATAGCCACTAATGGTATTGAGCCTTTAGGGCTTATGATGACTATATTGGCTCCAAAGGAAACTAGGGAAGAAGATATAGATACTGTTATGAAGCAGGCGTCCTATGAAGCGGCAAAATTAAATGTTGAGATAATTGGTGGACATACTGAAATAACTGAAGCTGTAAACAGAATGGTAATTTCAGCTACTGCTATAGGAAGACAATTGAAGTCGAAGATAATCAAATCCTCGGGTGCTAAAGTTGGCGATAGAGTAGTAATGACTAAAACTGCTGGCCTTGAAGGTACTGGAATAATAGCCTATGATTTAGAAGAAATGCTTAGTTCGACATTTTCCCGGGAAATAATTAAAAGGTCGAAAAAAATGGTAGATAGTTTAAGCGTCGTTAGAGAAGGGGTTATTGGAGGAAAAGTAGGAGCAAGCAGCATGCATGACGTTACTGAAGGGGGAGTTTTAGGGGCACTATGGGAAATGTGCAAAGCTGCAAAGGTTGGATGTAATATCTACAAGGATAGAATATCAATAGCCGAGGAAACCGATAAAATTTGTAGATTTTTAAGCATTGACCCACTTAAGCTTATTTCCAGCGGAACGATGTTAATAACAATAAGTCCTGAAAGGGAAGAAGCTCTAATTAGCGAGCTTATTAAAAATGGAATAAAAGCAAGTGTAATAGGAGAAATCACTGAAAATGGCGCATTCTTAATAGAGCATGATAAAAAAACTAAAATTCAACCGCCAGAAAGTGACGAATTATACAAGGTAATATGAGTATAGATATTATACTAACACCCAAAATAGTTTTACGGGAATGTCTTAAAATGACGAATTTTTGATATCCCAGCAGCCATAAGGGAGGAGCAAATTAAAGAGAAGGACCTATAAGGATACTATATTAAATTCTAATTACACTTATCTTCATTCAGTTGACATAAAGTTACGGCAAATGATATAAATAGAGCATAGGAAATGAACCAGAAGAATAAAGCCGAAATAGTATAAGGGGGACAATAGAATGAAGAAACTGCTATCGTTGGTACTGGTAATGACAATACTTATGAGTATGACGATAACTTCCTTTGGAGCAAAAAAATTTGAAAAGGAAACAGTATATATTATTGATGGTTCTACAAACAAGGAATATGAGGTTGCGGCTGTTAATCTAATCATGGGGGGTAGGGATATAATATCCGATGTTCCTGCAATTTTATTTGACAGTAGAACCTTGGTACCAGTAAGGTTTATTAGTCAAAATCTTGGTGCAGAGGTTTCCTGGGATCAAGACAATAAAAAAGCAACCATTAAAACCGAGGAAAAAGAAATTATACTTAAGATTGATAGTCCAAAGGTCTATGTAAATGGTAAAGAAGATACGTTGCCTGACAATGTGCCTGCCAAGCTTATTGGGTATGATGGCAACTTTAGAACAATGGTTCCGCTAAGATTCGTTTCAGAACAGCTAGGAATGGAAGTCGGCTGGATTGGCGATACGATGACAGCCACCATAGATAAGCCTTTGCAGCTAATCAAAAATATTACATATGATGGCTCCGATAAATTTCCAGAGGTTGTTATAAAGACTACCGGGGAAGTAGGAACCACAGCCTTCTTCTTACATGGTAGTGTGGTAGGTGGAGAGGATAAGCTGGTTGTAGATATACCAAACACTATTTTAGACATGGAAGATACGTCTTTGGTAGATGATAAAGGATTAGTTAATTTAGATATATATGAAAGAGAAGTAAAAACAATACGTGCCTCACAGTTTGAAGTAGAACCATATAAAACAAGGGTTGTTATAGACGTTGACAGGAAAAAAGGCTTTGAAACCTTTTATGACGAAGAAAATCAGGAAATTAGAATAAAGCTTATAAATACGGTGAAAAGCATTAAGGTTGATAATATTTATAATGTAGATACAGTAGTAATTCAAACCGCTGAGGAACCGGCTTATAACGTAATGTTTTTAAGGGATAAGATTGTTGTAGATGTATTAGACAGTTTATTAAAATATGAAGAAGATTCACTAGATGTTAAAAAAGGCGGGATTTCAGGCGTTAGATTTGCACAATTTAATCCAGACCATAATTATGAACCCGATGATAAGATATCTAGAGTTGTTGTAGACCTAGAAGATGACATTAGCTTAGATAATGTATATATTGAGCATGTTGAAAACCAAATATTTGTCTTCGTTGCAGGAAAGCCTCTGGATGGATTTGACTATTATAAAGAAGATATTAATCTAGCAAAGCTCGAAATAAGGACAACGGGAGAAAGCCAATATACGAAGAAATATAATGCTTCAAAAAAAGAATTGACACTTAAGATTCCAAAGGACAGCATAGGTTTAGATGACGTAGAGATTGATGTAGATGATAATATAGTAAAATATATTAAGGTTGACGATGAGAAAAGTGATGATTATTACTATATAGATGTAAAGCTTTCCGACGGAACAACCTTTGAAGATGATTCGTCGGGTAATATGACTGATAAGATAGTACTAAGCTTTGTAAATGACAAGATAAAAGAATCCATCTATAAAGATAAGCTTATCGTTATAGATGCAGGTCATGGTGGATATGACCCAGGTGCAGTAAGCCCTAACCTTAAGCTTAAGGAGAAGGATATAGTTCTAGATGTCTCCCTCAAGCTTAAGAAGCTTTTAGAAAATGCAGGATTTAAGGTGTATATGACTAGAGATGATGACACCTATATAGGCTTATATGATAGACCTGCTATAGCCAATGAGCTTGGAGCAGATGCCTTTGTAAGTGTTCATGCCAATGCCGCCTATAATGCAAGTGCTGAAGGGGCTATGGTACTCTATTATCCAAATGACGGTCGAGATAATAAGACCTTTGCCAGCATGACTAGAGATGCACTGGTTAATGGATTAAATACCCCTGATAGGGGAATTATCCAAAGACCTAAGCTGGTAGTTATTAGGGAAACAAAAATGCCTGCTGTTTTACTGGAATTAGGGTTTTTAACGAATGCAAGGGAAGAGAAGCTTTTAGCACAGCAAGACTATAGAGATAAATGTGCACAGGCCTCCTATGATGGAATAATTGAATACTTCAACAAGGTTTTAATGAAGTAGACTAGCTCAAAACAAGGTTATTGTAAACAGTACCTTGAGAAATTGATGGATATATTAGAAGTAAAAGGACTTAGCATGGTTCTGAATTTTCTATAAATAATCTATCTAAAAATAGACATAGTATCACCGCCCTCCTAATATAATTAAATATACAGCTTTGATTAGGAGGGATTTTTGGCATGAGACGCAAAAAGCTTATAGCAATAATATTATCAGCTTGCTTAGTACTAAGCCTAGTGGTATGGATGGGTACTGGTATGCTTAGGACCTTTTTAGACGGCGGCGATGAGCAAGTTCCGACACTTATTGAAAGCCCACAAGATAATCAGACCTTAAGAAATACTGTTTTATACTATAAAGATGATAAGGGATTCCTTGTTCCCGTTATGAGAAAAATACCATGGCCAGATGGAAAAGGAATTGCTAAAGCTGCCATGAGGGCCTTAGTAGATAACCCTGCCAATAGACAGGATATGGAAACAGTTGGATTGATACCTGTGCTGCCGGCTAATACAGAGATTATAGGCATGAGCATAAATGAGGGTCTATGTAAAGTAGACTTTACAGCAGAATTTATGAACTATGGGAATAAACAAGATGAAGTAGCTATAACTAAATCCGTAATTTATACTTTAACTGAATTTCCAACCATTGATACAGTGCAAATAATGATTGAAGGAAAAAAAACTAATACCCTTACATATGGATTAGATATTTCAAATCCTCTTACTAGAGAGGACATCAACTATAGCGGAACTAATAAAACTAAGGGTAAGGTTATAGTTTATTATCAGGGAACAGTTAATGGAATGGAAAACTATTTTGTACCTGTAACAATGGATATTGAATTAGGGAATCAAGAAAATGTAACTGCCCTTGCAGCATTACAATCTTTAATTGATGGACCTTCAGAGGATTCTGGGCTATTTAGTACTGTACCTAGCAGTATACAGGTTAGAAATGTTGATTTAATTGACGGAGTAGCATATGTTAACTTTAGTGAAGAAATAGAAGAGATTCAAGATGATATGATAGCTCAGGATATCGTTAAATCAATTGCATTAACTCTAAAGGAATACTATAAAAATAATATGGCTATAGAGAGAATAAGTATAATGGCAGAAGGTAGGGAGATTGACTTCGGTGAAGCTGCAAAGGAAGAACCAGCAGCAATACCAACCTTTGCTAATGAGTATTAAATATAGCAACACTAGTATTCTCTATAATTAGTAGACTAAGATTGTATAAAAGAACGGCTTAAATATGAAAATTTTCATATTTAAGCCGTTTTTTTTATACAGATAGTGAGATTACATTCCAGCTTCATAAATAGCCAATTCTTCTAGCTAGTTTACAAAACTGGAATCCCTATAAATATTTATTTCTTTTCACTTAAATTTTCAAAGGCATTGATATATATTTCCTTTATTTCACTTATTAAAGGATACCTTGGGTTAGAGCCGGTACACTGATCGTCGAAGGCTTTTTCAGACATTTCATCTAAGCTTGCGTAGAATCTCTGTTTGGAGACACCTGCTTCATTTATACTTTTTGGAATGTTTACAATTGCCTTTAACTCGTCAATAGCATTAATTAAAAGCTCTACTTTTTCATCATCAGTGCTTCCGCCTAATTGTAGATAATCAGAAATTTTAGCATATCTCCATTTAGCATTTGGGTATTTATATTGTGGAAAAGCTGCTTGTTTTTTAGGATTATCTACAGCATTAAATTTAATTACTTCATTGATTAATAATCCATTGGCTACACCGTGGGCAATATCATGGTTAGAGCCTAGCTTATGAGCCATTGAATGGCACACTCCTAGAAAAGCATTGGCAAATGCCATTCCTGCCATAGTTGAAGCATGAGCCATTTTTTCTCTAGCCTTTATGTTGTTCTGACCATCATTATATGATTGAGGTAAATATTTAAATACTAGTCTGATTGCTTCTAATGCCATACCATTTGTATACTCCGATGCAAGGACTGAAACATATGCCTCAATGGCGTGGGTTAAAACGTCTATACCAGAAGCAGCCGTCAATGACTTTGGCATGTTCATCATTAGCTCAGAATCTACTATAGCCATATCAGGAGTTAGTTCATAATCAGCCAAGGGATATTTGATTCCAGTTTTTTCGTCTGTTATAACTGCGAAGGGGGTTACCTCGGAGCCAGTACCAGCAGAAGTAGGAATTGCTACCATCATAGCCTTTGTGCCTAATTTAGGGAAACTATATACTCTTTTCCTTATATCCATAAATCTCATGGCAAGGTCTTCAAATCTAACCTGTGGATGTTCGTACATTGTCCACATGATTTTAGCAGCATCCATTGGTGAACCACCACCTAAAGCAATGATGACATCTGGTTCAAAGCTTTGCATCTCTTTAGCGCCTTTTTTAGCTATAGCTAATGTTGGGTCAGGCTCAACATCAAAAAATACTTTATGATCTATGCCTATATCATCAAGGACATTTGTAACCTTATCAACAAATCCTAGCTCATAAAGAACTTTATCAGAGACAATAAATGCCTTCTTTTTATCCATTTCCTTCAATTCCTTTAATGCTACTGACATGCACCCATATTTGAAATATACTTTTTCAGGAGCTCTAAACCAAAGCATGTTTTCTCTCCTCTCGGCTACGCTCTTAATGTTTAATAGATGTTTAACTCCAACATTTTCTGATACAGAGTTTCCTCCCCAAGAACCACAGCCTAGAGTTAAGGATGGGTCTAGTTTAAAGTTATAAATATCTCCTATGGCACCTTGAGATGAAGGCATATTTATTATAGTTCTTCCTGTTTTCATAGCAGCACTGAACTCAGCTATCCTATCTTTAGAGTTAATTTGGTCAGTATATAGAACAGAGGTATGACCAAAACCACCAAGCTCCACAAGCCTAACAGCCTTTTTTAAGGCTTCAGAAAAGCTCTTAACCCTATACAAAGCAAGAACTGGTGATAATTTTTCATATGAAAATGGCTCCTCTGGTTCTACAGACTCAACCTCACCGATAAGAACTTTAGTAGCTTCTGGAACTTTAATCCCTGCCATTTCTCCTATTTTATATGCTGATTGACCAACTATGTTTGGATTCAGAGAACCATTTGCTAACAATATTTTTCTAACCTTATCTATCTCTTCCTTTTTTAGTAGATGAGCACCTCTTGCTGCGAACTCCCTTTTAGCTTCATCATATACTGAGTCCATAACTAATACCGACTGTTCAGAGGCACAGATAACTCCATTATCAAAGCTTTTTGAAAGCAATATAGAGTTTACAGCCATTTTTATATGAGCTGTTTCATCTATTATAGCAGGTGTATTTCCAGCACCAACGCCTATTGCTGGTTTGCCTGAGGAATAAGCGGATTTAACCATTCCTGGACCCCCAGTAGCAAGAATTAAATCAGATTCCTTCATGACATGTTGAGAAAGCTCTACAGAAGGAGTATCTATCCAGCCAATAATTCCTTTAGGAGCACCGGCTTTAACAGCAGCATCTAATACTATTTTTGCGGCAGCTATGGTTGATTTTTTTGCCCTTGGGTGTGGTGAAAATATTATACCATTTCTAGTTTTCAAAGCTATAAGAGCCTTGAAGATTGCTGTAGATGTGGGATTTGTTGTAGGGACAATTGCCGCCACAACTCCTATAGGTTCAGCAATCTTTGTGATACCAAAGGAATTATCTATATCTATAATTCCACATGTTTTTTCATCTTTATATTTGTTATAAATATATTCAGAAGCAAAATGGTTTTTTATTACCTTATCCTCTACAATTCCCATTCCAGTTTCTTCATAAGCCATTTTTGCAAGCTTAATCCTTGCATTATTTGC